>DASVTZ010000185.1 GCA_036387335.1 Longimicrobium sp. | reverse complement strand
GTCGGTGGTGCGGTACGTGTCCGCGATGCGGGCGATGCTCGCCAGCCCTTCCGGCTCGGTGAAGACGTGCGGCGCCTCCAGCACCAGCGCGCGTACACGGCTGCCGCCCTCGCTACCCGCGTGGATGATCGCGATGGACGCGCCGTCGCTGTGCCCCACCAGTACCGCGTCGCGCACCCCGGCTGCGTCCATCACCTCGCGAAGCACCCCGGCCTCGTCGTGCATGAAGCGGACGGGGCGCGGCAGCTCGGCCGGGTCCGATCCGCCATACCCGGCGCGGCTGTAGACCAGCGCCCCGAACCCGGTCGCCGCCGCCAGCGCCGCCGGAAAGTCGCGCCACGCCGCCAGCGATCCGAGCCCCTCGTGAAGGAACACGAGCGTCGGCGCGGCATCCGGCGGTGGACCGATCCACGCGTACTCCAGCCGCCGGCCGCCCGCCACCAGCGAGAGCGTCATTCCGCAACCATGCGTGAGGGGGTGAGCAGTGCCGGGTCGCCGTTCTCTGGATCGAAGGTTCGGAACCCGATCCGCTCCGCAAGCGACCGCAGCTTGCGGTCCGCCGCCACGAACACGAGCGGCTCGTGCGGTACAAGCTCACTCACCTGTTGCGCGGAGGCCGCATGGAGCAGGTCCAGCGTTCCCGCACCGGAATCGCTGAATGCAATCGCGATCGATTCAGCCTCGTGTACGACACGAGGCTCCATATTCAGTATCGTAAAAAACGCGGTACGATGGCTAGCATGCTGCCTCAGCACGCGATCCCGCCTCCGGCGCGCCTTCCGGCCGCCTATCCGGGCACCCTTTGCCAGGCGCACTACAACTTCCAGGGACACGAGCTCAGATACGAAGAACGCGCCGTACAGCTCAGGGCGACGGAACAGCTCGCGCATCGTTTCAGCGCCCGTCTCGTCTTGGTAAAGCTTAACGAGCGAGCTGGCGTCGAGAAAAAAGATCACAGGAAGCGCCGCAGGTATCTGCGGACTGGCCACCAAAGGCGTCGCACGCGGTAAAAGCGCGGTTTGAGCGTCTCGAATTCCGGTGGTGGCCAGGTGCGGCAGGGCGCCGGACGTATGCCTGCGGCGCGCAACAGTTCATTGCGCCGGAGCCGCTGTAGCTCGAATGGACCCAGCGTCTCTGCGTTCGCCGTCTCCGTCTCGCCTGTCATCGCTACTCCTCCCGTAAGTATGGTTTCAGCGCCGCGCGATGTTCCCAAGGCTTCGTGAGTGAGCTGGCGTCCAAGACCCAGATCACATGATGCGTCGCAGGTATCTGCGTATGGGCCACCACAGCCGACGCAGGCGGTAAAACCGCGGCCTTAGCGTCTCGAAAGCCGGCGGGGGCCAGGGTCCTGTCGCCGGTGTTATGCCCGCAGCGATGAGCCGCTCGTTGCGTCGGAGCCGCTGGAGTTCGTACGGGTCCAGCGTTGCTTCGCTCTCAGTCTCAGGCTCGATGCCCATCGTCCATCCTCCGCCGTTTGAGGAGGTCCCGTTGTCCACCACGCTAGGCGAAGATAGGCAGAACCCGCTCCGCACACCAGCGTCTCGCAAGTGTCCTTCCCACATCGGTTTGCGCGGTGTCCCGTTGGGGTCTGAGGCGCGCCTTTTTCGTCACGGAGGTGTATGGTGGTGAAGAAGCGGAGGCGCGGAGAAGCTCTCTCCGCGCCTCCGTGTCTCCACGTGTGGGCCGCCGTTCGTGCACGTGGGCGCGGCTACGGGATGAAGCGTGAGACGAAGGTGAGGTAACCCTGGCGTCCCCCGCGCTTGGTCCACCGCTGCGCTGACTTCCGCACCCGCTTGAGGCAGGCGACGATCTCCTCAGTTGTGTTCAACTTAGCGCCAGCGTCGGGGCCGCGACCCAGCCGCCACTCGCACGCCTCCAGCACCTCCTCGAACACGCGCCGCCGGTTCGCATCCGAGGGAGCGCCCGGGGACGGGCGGCCCTGTAGCTCGGCCGTGTAGTGCGCGATCAGTGCCCCGAGGCCCGAATCCACCTCGTAGTCGACGAGCGACGGGTCGGCGCGGTAGAGCTCGACGACGGGAGCCTCGATGTTCTGCAACACGTCCTCGTACTGCTGCTCGAATGGCTGGGCCATTGGTTCCTCCAAGTGGTTTCACGGCTACGCCCTCGCGGGCCCCGAAGACACTTTACGCAAGAACGGGGGAGAGTAACAGAAGAGCGGGTGTCACGATGCGCTTTGATGTGTATCGCGCTCCCAGCCGTCTGACGCACACCGACAGTGACGATCCTACCCCGGTGTGGACGCCCTGACGTGGCCCGGCGTGCGGGGGCCGGCATGCACCAATCTGTGCGGATCGCACCATATTGCTCCGACGCGGGAAATCGGCGAGCGTGGCGCCAGGCGGACGCGCGAGGGCCGATCCCCTTGCGGCGCAGGGGGTTGGACGGGGAGCCGGCAAACGCGCTTTTGCATCCCTTTTCCGGTATGGATATTCCCTCACAGGATCATCCCACCGAAGCGTTCCGCCACCTGAACCGCCGGGAACCTCATGAACGATCCACAATCCGGGAAGGCGCTGGGATCCACCCGCCCGAGACGCGCGCTGCGCGGACTGGCGCTCCTCGCCGTACTCGCCTCCCTCACGGCCTGCGACGGAAGCGGATCGCGGATCACCGCGCCCGAGGCGCCGTCGAAGACGCTCGCCGGCACCGCGACGGTCGCATGGGTCTTCCCCACCGGGAGCTACGCCACCAACCCCGTCACCTTCAAGGCGGACGCGACCAGCGACATCGTGACGGTGAAGTACTTCGCGGACGGCACGTACCTGCTGGGCTCCAGCACGGACCGCGCGAACTTCTTCCCCGTGAAGTACAAGTTCAGCGGCGTGGGAGTGCGGCGCATCTACCTGCGCGGCTACAACTCGGCGGGGACGCAGGTGGCGGGCTTCTACAAGGACATCACCATCGCGGACCTGGTGCCCAACGTGCCGTACTTCTACCAGTACGCCAACACGTACGAGCCGGGCGCCACCTGCGCCAACACCACCATGGCGATGCTCCTGAAGTACTACGGGGCCAACTACACGCCGGACCAGATCTACACCGAGTTCCGCAAGCAATCGCAGGACGAGTTCAAGTTCGACACGATCTTCAACAAGCTCGCCGCCCGCGCCGGGATCAAGAACCGCATTCGCGTGCACATGGAGACGGGTTCCATCCCGGAGCTGGATGCCGAGCTGAACAAGGGGCGGCCCGTCGTCATCCACGGCAAATTCACCAGCTCCGGCCACGTGATGCTGCTGATCGGCAACGACGGCACCAACTACACGATGAACGACCCGGCAGGCCGGTGGGGCCAGACGCTCTGCGACGGCAGCGCGTACGGGAGCTCTTCGACGGCGGGGATCGGGGTGAAGTACGGGCGCGCCATCGTGGGGAAGGCGATCACCACGCCGTGGCAGGGGAGCTGCACCTACTTCGATCCCAACACGGTGCGCTACCACGAGATGTACCTGGTGCCCTGACACCGCGCCTCAGTGCCGTTCGGCGGGCCGGCTTCCCAGGTGGGGAGCCGGCCCGTTGTCGCGCGCGGACCCAACATATTCGAGGGCGGTATCGCGCGAGCGTGTCTGCGTGTCGACGGCCGGTGGTGTGCAGCTGGCCCGGAGAACGCGCACCGCTGGCGCTGAGCGGCCGGCTTCTTCACTTTGCGGCCGGGCCGGCTTCCCACGGGAGCCGGCCTGCGGGTATGCGGCCTCGCCGCGCCCCAACGCCCCGGCAACGTAATCTTCCGAGGTACATCGTGCGGATAAACCACTACGGCGGCCTCCCGCTCTCTTTGCTCGCGCTGGGGCTCCTGGCGAGCTGCGGCGGGCCCACGGACGGCGTCACCGCACCTCCCGCGGTAGTCCAGCCGGTGTCGTACACGCCGGGACAGTCGTACTTCGGGCGGAATCGGTACGTGGAATACATCGCGGGCAACGCGCCCGTCATCCTTTCGGCGCCGCACGGCGGGGATCTGGCTCCCGAGGAGATCCCGGACCGCACCGCCGAAAGCTGTGGCGGAACCGCCACCATCGGGCGCGACCTGAACACGCGGGAGCTGGCGGTGGCCATGCAGCGGCGCTACTTCGCGCGCTTCGGCCGCTATCCGCACGTCGTCCTCAACCACCTGCACCGGGCCAAGCTGGACGCCAATCGGGATCTGCTGGAAGCCGCGTGCGGCGACGTGGAGGCGGGGGTGGCGTGGCGCGAGTTCCACGACTTCATCACCACCGCGCGCAACGCCGTCGTCCGCGCAGGCGGCAGGGGGTGGTACATGGACATGCACGGCCACGGGCACCCTCTTCAGCGCCTGGAGCTGGGATACCTGCTCCGGGACGACCAGCTCGACCTCTCCGACGCCAGGCTGGACGCATACCGGGCGTACGAGGACACCTCCAGCATCAGGACCATCTCCGCCCAGGCGACGCGGCTCTCCTTTTCCGCGCTGCTGCGCGGGGCCGGCAGCCTGGGCACCCTGTACGCCAGCCGCGGCTTCCCGGCCGTCCCCAGCTCCACGTACCCGAGCGCGGCAGAGGGCGAGGCATATTTCAGCGGCGGCTACAACACGGCGCGGCACACGTGCGGGGCGGAGGCCGGCCCGCTCGGCGGCGCCACGCGCGGCGCCATCTGCGGGGTGCAGATCGAAGCCAACTTCACCGGCGTGCGCGACACCCAGGCCAACATGGACCGCTTCGGCGACGTCACCGCCGAGGTGCTGGACAGCTATCTCACACTGCACTGGGGCCTGGATCTGGACGCCGCACGCTGACGGCATCCGAACACGCGAACGCTGCAAACCTCGTTCTGGCCCATCCGTCCTGATACTCACATTCGTGACAGTTCGGCACGCGATCTGCCCACGGAAACAGGTGGTTCCTGCTCCCGGGAGCCGCTTGAGCATCTCACTGGGTTGCAGGAGCTTGTGATGAAACGCTTTACCCTCGCCCTGGCTGCCGGCGTGTCGCTAGCGGCGTGCGCGGACAGCCCGGTGGCCCCGGGAACGAGGCCGCCTGCAACGCGAAAACGCGGCTCGCGCCCTCGATGTCGCTCGCGGCTGCGCCGGCGCGCTCGCGGCTGCTGGAGAGCCCGCGCACGGTGATCGTGATCCCCATCAAGGGCGTGGCCGTGACCAACGATGCAGTCGTCGCGGGCACCGATGCATCGGGTGCGGCCACGTGGAGCTAGGCCACGGGAGTCCGCCCGCTCACCGGGCTCACGACGGTCGGGGACTACAGCCCGGCGGGGCAGGCAGTCGGAACCACCCCCGCGAAGCTGGCGCGGCGCGACACCGATGGGACGATGGCGGAGATCGGCGACTCGCCGGCAACCCTCGGGTTCGGGATCAACTCGGTGGGGTGGGTAGTGGGACAGCAGGCGAAGCGCGCGTTCTTTTGGACGACCTGCTTCGGGATCAAGCAGCTCCGCCAGCCGGAACTCGATCCGCAGGCTGGGAGCTTCTCCAGCGTGGCCGTAGACATCAACACGCAGGGCGACGTGGTGGGCTCGAGCGACGTGACGCTCCGCTCGAGCGGGAACACCACTCACCGGGCGACGATCTGGAAGGCGTGGAGCAACGAGTGGATGGAGATCCAGCCGACCGACTACCACCGCGATACGCGGGCGGCTGCCATCAACGACAAGGGCGCGGTGGCGGGTACGCAGGGAAACTACGGGTCGCGCGTTGGACCCCCGGAGCGTTTCCCGTTCTTCTGGACGGCGGAGGGCGGACTGGTCCCCATCCCGGTTGCCCCGGGGACCCGCTGGGGCGAGGCCAGCGACGTCAACAACATGGACGAGGTGGTGGGCTCCTCGCGCGACACGATCAACCACCAGCTCCACGCCTGGGTCTGGCGCAAGGAGACCGGCACCGAGCGGCTCCCAGAGATGGGCCAGGCCAGCAGCACCGCGGTAGCGATCAACGACTGGGGCGACATAATCGGCACGGTGGGCGACCAGCCGGTGGTGTGGACCTGGCCGGAGAACGCGCACCGCTGGCGCTGACGTTCCAACCTCCTCAAACGGGCCGGCTTCTCACGGGAGCCGGCCCGTTACTCTTCCCAGCCGATCGTGGCAGCGCGCGAGCAGCACAGAGTGTCGGGAGTACCCGAGGTTATCTGATACGCAAGTTTGTCGCAGAGTTGCCGTTTGCGGCACGCGAAGTGCCTCCTCGGAATGGTGGGGCTCCTCTTCCTGGGGCTGCTTGATCGTCCCCCAGGTCCAGGAGCTTGCGATGAAACGCTTTATCCTCGCGCTCGCCGCCGGCGTGTCGCTGGTGGCGTGCAAAGACAGCCCGGTGGAATCCGTGAACGCGGCCGAGTGCGCCGCCCGTTCGCGCCTCGCGCCGGCGATGTCGCTGGCCGGCGCGCCGGCGCGTTCACGGCAGTTGGAGAGCCCGCGCATCGTGATCGAGATCCCCATCCGCGGCGTGGCGGTCACCAACGACGCGGTGGTGGCCGGCATGGATGCGTCCGGCGCCGCGACGTGGAGCAAGGCCACGGGGGTGCTGCGGCTCACGGCGATGTCCGTCGTGAGGGACTACAACGCGGCCGGTCAGGCGGCGGGGATCAGCGGGAGCAAGTTCGTGCTCCTTGAGAAGAATGGGAAGGTGGTGGAGATCGGCGAAGGGGACGGCGCGTTGGGCATCAACTCCCAGGGTTGGGTTGCGGGAACGCAGGAGCGCGCATTCTTCTGGACCCCGTGTTCCGGCCTCAAGACACTCCTTCCCGAATCCACGCCCGACACGAATTACATAAGCACCGCGACGGATATCAACGTGCGGGGCGACATCGTCGGCCACTTCACGTATACCACCCGCGAGGAGCCCGAGAACGCGCAACAGCGCGCGATCGTTTGGACGGCGTGGAGCGACAGGTGGGTGGGGATTACCCGGAGCCACGGCGAGCACAATTACGCCAACGCGATCAACGACAGGGGCGCGGTCGTAGGTTCGTCGGGGAGTTGGGGATCGCACCGACGGTATCAGGACTGGGTCGCTTTTATCTGGACGGCGGAGGGAGGGGTGATCTCCATCCCGCGCCCCGCCGACACCGATGTGGCCGCGGCTACGGACATCAACAACCTGAACGAGGTGGTCGGCTCGGCTCACCTCCTGGGCTACAACCGGAGCCACGCCTGGGTCTGGCGCAAGGAGACCGGGACCGAGCTGCTCCCCGCGATGGGACAGGCGAACAGCACCGCGACCGCGATCAACGACTGGGGCGACATCATCGGCACGGTCGACGACCAGCCGGTGGTGTGGACCTGGCCGGAGAACGCGCACCGCTGGCGCTGAGCGGCCGCGGACAAACGGCAATCTCACACAGAGACACGGAGCCACAGAGAGAACCTCCCAAAAGGGTTTTCTCTGTGGCTTTGCGCTTCCCTGCGTGTCTGTGTGACGCTTCTTCCGCGCCTCCGCGCCTCCGCGCCTCCGCGTGAGCCCCGCCGTTACGGCCGCCCGCCCGTCACCTCGCGCAGGCGCGCCGCGGCCTGCGGGCTGAGCGACGGCGCCACGGGCAGGTTCTGCGCGCGCTGGAACGCCTTGAGCGCAGTGATCACCTCCTCGTCGAAGGCGCAGAACTCCTGCGTGGTGCGCGTGCCGTGCCCCGCCTTCGCCAGCAGGTTGCGGAGGAGGCAGACGTGCGCCCCCGCCGGCACCGCGAACGCCTGCGAGCCGTTGGGGAGGAAGTGGTCCTCGGGGTGGAAGACGGACATCCAGACGTTGTAGACGCGCTCCAGCTCCAGGATGGGCTCGGGCGCGTCCTCCACGTGCAGGTCGGCGTACACGTCGTCGCCGCCGCCGTAGCCAGCGCCCTTTTTCACGATCAGCATCCCCGCCCCCTGCCGCCCGCGACGGTCGCCGCCGGCCGCCTGACCGGCTTTGAGCGCCTCCAGCAGCCGCTCGCCGAAGGGGCGCCCCGCCGCCTCCGCGCGCCGGAACGCGCTGGCCATGGAGTCCACCACCGCCGCGCCGGTGAGGATGTTTCCCTGCACGCTGAAGTGGTCGCCGGTGCGGTGCCCGGCCCACGCCTGCGCGCTGTCGCCGGTGAAGGCGGCGGTGCGGCAGCGCGCGTCCATCACCGCGAACTGGCGCCGCGCGATCCCCGGATCGGTGCGCCTGAACTCGGCCACCACCTCGTCGGGCGAGCGCCCCTGCCGCATCAACTCCAGACCGCGCCGCTTGAACGCCACGTTGGCCGCCGCCTGCGACGCGATGGCGCCGACCTCCGCCTCCGCCGCCGGCACGATGGAGCCCGCCCCCACCACCCGCGACTGCACGGCGACCCCGAGGAAGCCGTTCTGCGGGTCGCACGCCACGATGCTGAAGGTGGAGAGCGACGGCGTCTGCGCCGCCGCGCCGCCGGCCATCACGATGCCGGCGCACGCCGCAAAGGCCGCCGAGAGGATGCTCCTCATGATCCTCGTCTCAGTCAAAGGAAACGCTACTCCTCGCCGCGCGCCTCTTTTTCGGCGATCTCGCGGCGGCGCGCGTCGAGCAGCGGCGTCTTCCGCTTCTTCCTGTGCCCCGCGTTGCCGGCCGGAGCCGGAGACGACGTTTGCTTGCCGGCCGAATGCGAGCGCTTGCCGCCGCCCTTGCCGCGCTGCGACGGCTGGCGCTGGTCCTCCTCGCCGCCCGTCTCGTCCGCCATGCGGCGCGCGCCTTCCTTGGGCTCGATCCCGCTTCCCTTGCGCACCGCCCACGTCTGCGTGAACTCGGCGCCGAAGAGGAGGATCATCGACGAGTAGTAGACCCACACCAGGAGCACGGCCAGCGACGCCGCGGCGCCGAAGCCCTGGCCGGGGTCGCTGCGCCCCAGGTATAGCCCGATCCCGAACTTGCCGACCGTGAAGAGCGCCGCCGTGAAGAACGCGCCCACCCACACGTCCTTCCACGCGATCTTGCCGTCCGGCAGGAACTTGAACATGGCGGCGAAGAGCAGCGTCACCACCACCAGCGAGAGGCCAAGGTCCAGCACCGCCTGCACGATCGTCCCCAGCCCGCCCAGCATGCTCCCCAGCGCGCTCCCCGCCGCCGAGATGAACGCGCTCAGCGCCAGCGACACCAGCAGCATGAACGCGATCCCCATGATCATCCCCAGCGACAGCACGCGCTTGAAGATGAAGTTCTTGATTCCGCCCGCCTTGGGGTCCGGCTCCACCTCCCAGGCGCGGTTGAGGGCGCTCTGCAGCTGCATGAACGCCCCCGTCGCGCCGAAGATCAGCGCGGCCGTGCTGAGCACCGACGACAGCCCCTTCCCCTGCTTCTCGTCCGCCGCGCCGATCATGGCCGACACCTGGTCGGCGGTGTCCTGCCCGATCATCCCCGCGAACTGCTCCTGGATGGTGCGGCGGACGGTCTCCGCGTCCACGAAGACGCTCGCCACCAGGATGATGAGGAGAAGGAGCGGCGCCAGCGCGAAGACGATGTAGTACGAGAGCGACGCCGCGCGCATGGCGCACTCGTCGTCGCCGAACTCCTTGAACGTCTGCTTCATGAAGCCGAGCGCTCCAGCGGCTTCTTCCTTCGTGGCTGCCATGGTTCACCGGTGGAGTGGGTGCGCGTCCGCGCCTTTGTTCGCGCGGGTGGAGAGCCGCGCCTTTGCAAGCGCGGTTCCACCGCCGCATCAACCCTGTCGAACCTTCATCAGCACCCCCAGCGCGGCCGCGAGCAGCACCAGCAGCACGATGATGGCGACCAGCACGGGCGTGCGCGCGCGCGACCGTTCGGCGGCCTTGCGCTCGTCGAGCCAGAAGAGCCCCGGCTCCGCCTCGCGCACGATGCCGCGGTTGGTGAGCGCGCGCAGCGCCATGCTCTCGGGAAGATCCAGGTCCCTGAGCGACTTCGCCCTCTCCGGAGCCGTGGCGTCCGACGTGCGAAAGGCTTCGAACGCGTGCCGCTCCGCCTGCGCCTGCGCGGCGAGAATGGCGACGATCGCTCCGTTGGTGGCCATGCAGCTTCCCCTTCTGTAAGAACAAAGAGCCCCGCGCCATTGTGCGCGAGGCTCCCCTCTGGAGCGAAAGCCGTACCCGTGAGAACTGCGACAGCGGGCCTCACACAGAGACACGGAGGGGTACGGAAAGAACAGCGAAGGGTTTTCTCTGTGGCTTGCTGTTCCCCTGGGTCACACTACCGCGGGCACCCTCACCTCGACCGTGAACCCCGCGTGCGCGAGCATGTTAACCAGCGAATCGATCGAGAACTGGTCAATCAGAACAAGCCAGCCGCACGAGCCGCCTTTGTCATGGCACTAAACTCTCCTGCATCGGAGAGCGCGCGCACGAGAAATGCCTCCGCACGACGCGCTGCCTTCCGGAGCCGCAAGTTCTTGGGGTTCAGCTTTGCGAGATCCACGACGACGCGCATCTGAATGACGGATTCCAGATGCGTTCGGCGGCGGTCGTTGAGATCGGTCCGATTGTGCAGTTGAAGTACCTCCAACGTCGACTTTCCTATTCGGTTCCCCCGCACCGCGTAAGGCACCTCCCGGCGGAATGAGATATAGTCTTCGGGCTCCATTGCAGCTGGATCTATCAGTAGCAGCTTTTCGCGCGAGAGAGGATCGGACGGCTTCCTTGCCCGACGCTGCGGATTACGGAGCGGAAACAGGTTCTTCTTATATAGTTGATGGCACGGTTTGCAGGATAACAAGAGGTTCGTCCATTCGAATGCGAGCCAATAATACCCTGGGGCTTCGACCGGCTCAGAAGCGCTCTGCTGAACACCTCCCTTCGGACGAAAGTGCTCGATGTCCCCTGCGCTTCCGATGATCGACTCGCAGTAGCAGCACTTCTGGTGCTGTGCGCCCACCAGGGTCGACTTGACCGTCGGATTGCCATAGACACCCTGATCGAAGTGGAGCTTTCCTGGGGGAGCCGAACCATTCTGCTGCGCTTGCAGCCGAGTACACACGCGGTCGCGGCATTGCACTCCGCGCGTCAGAAGAACCTCCGGCACAGCTTTCGGTCTTCGAACCCGGATCACGGTCCCCGAATCGCTGCAGCCGCCTCTCGGATGATGTCCATCGCTTCGATATCGTCGGGTGTCTCACCCACAGGAAGATCACCAATCTGCGCGTCGAGTGCTCTTAGGCGGTCCTGATCCGCTCGGCTGAGGTGCGATTTCGACAGCAGCGTAGTGCGTTTTGTGAGTAGTCGCTCCACACGTGGAGGACGGGCGCTCGCAAGGCCAAACAAGTCGCTGGTCAGGATCTGATCGACACGCCAGTTGCGGATCGCGGTGGTTTCATTCTCTATTACGACGTGGTCGCCCTCTCGCCGTAACAGCACGATGTTAGCCTCCAAAGCGGCCTGTACCACGAGCGGGCTGTGGGCTGTTACGACGAACTGTGTATTCGGGAAACGCTTCGTCAAATACGAGACAAGAGATCTCTGCCACTTCGGGTGCAGGTGAAGGTCAATCTCGTCGACGAGCACGACCGCGGGTTCGGCCAGCGGGTTCTCACTCCCCGGGTGACGCTCGAACATGCGATATGCGAGGTCAACAACCCAGGCAATCAGAGTGCGGTAGCCAAGGCTAAGACTCTGGAGATGCACCCAATTATAAGGAGTCTGCACTTCCACGCGCGGTGACCATTTACCTCCGGTTGGACGCGAAAACCGAATGTCACTGACATCCGGGAGGAGCTCTATCAAGACATCTTTGACGGTGTCACGCCGCCGTTCTGCATACGCACGATCCGGTGAGTCGACGAGTGCAGCGTAGTCGGCTTGCAGCAACCACTCCTCCGCATTGACGAGAGAAGCGTCCTCCGAAAAAAGCGATGAAACAGCGCCGGTTTCCTGCGGATCTGCCATCCTCGTAGACGACATACGCCGCGTCGCCCCGTACGCGTAGCATACATAATTCTGCAGAGCATTCTCGCTGGTGCGGTGCTCGATGTTGATAAGTCGTGAAAACAAAGTCGAATACGAACACTCCTGGCGTTTTTTCCTCTGCGTGAGAGTGGCTCCGTAGTTCCACACAAAACGGACAAAGGATCCCTCCTCGCCCGAGAGCTCACCACGCCCGACCCTCTCGAAAAACTGATCTAGCTTGCCCTTCTCCATTGTACTCGTGACATGGTTGATCAGGTCGAACTCTCGATCGCGCAGCAAGCTTTCCTGAAACTCGGGGTCGGCGGACAACGCCGCACGCCAACGAGTTTCAGAATTCGGTGCTTCACCAGCTTCGGCATCTTGTTGCGAGTAGGCCTGCAACACAGGAACTACAGTCGACTTTGCGAGACACTGAAGAAGGGTTGTCTTCCCCACACCGTTGTCGCCGAGGATCACCGTCCAACGCGCCGGCCTCCCTGCGCCATCCGTCAGATCTAGCACTTGGCTAGGACCGAAGCAGCGGATGTTCTGGAGGCGCAATAAGGACAAATATACTGGCACTGCATCAGGTCGCACCACGTGGTCTTGACGGGTTCTCTCCTTTTTCACTTTGGTGAAGCTCACGTGAACCTCTCAGAGATTAGGGACACTATCCTACTACTTGGCGGATCTGCTTGCCGCGACCACATACGCTACGCTCCTGGCCCAATCAGTCAAGTGCGGCATGCGGACCACCAGTCCGCCCTCGGCACAGTGGGTACTTCGCCTTCGTGTGCTTCCGCGGGTGTTCTCGGCTTCCCCAGCGCTGGAAGATCTCACGGGGCCGTTGTCGTGGCGGCGACGGGGAAAGGGCCCGCTCCTCCAGCATCTGCAGGTGCACATACAGGCACAGAGAGAACTACAAACGCATCTCTCCGCGCGGCTTGCAGTTCCCTCTGTGTGCTTGTGTGTGGCCGTTCGTGTTGGTCTACGCGAACAGGTCCTGGCCGAACTGGAAGCCGCCGCCCTTGCCCTTGGACTTCGGCTCGGGGCGCGCGCGGGCGTAGCCCTGCTCGGCGCGCGAGATGCGGCGGTGGGCGGCGAGGCCCTCCAGCAGCAACTCGGCGGCGGCGACGGTGGTGCCGGGGTCCTCGCGGCGGTACATCCCCACCTCCTCCAGCGCCTCCACCAATCCGGGCACGCCGCCCAGCCCCCCCAGCGCGGCCTCCGCCGACGCGCTGTCCGACACCTGCAAAACACCGCCGCGGTCGAAGTGCTCGATGATGGTGTCCATCGAGTCCACCTCCCACACCTGGTCGAAGAGCTCGCGCGCGGCGGCGGCGATCAGGTCCTTTGCGATCGTCTCCGAGCCCTGCAGCTCGCCCTCGTACTCCAGCTCCATCTTCCCCGTGATGGAGGGGAGCGCCGCGTACACGTCGGCCACGCGCGGCACCACGGCCGTCTCGCCGGCGAGGAGGGCGCGGCGCTCGGCGTTGGACACGGCGGTCTCCATCACCGAGATGGGCATGCGCTGCGACACGCCGCTGCGCCGGTCGATGCGCTTGTCGTCGCGGGCCAGGAAGGCGATGCGCTCCACCAGCTCCGCGACGAACGGCGGCACCGACACCGGCACCCCGTCGCGCGCGATCTGCGCCTCCTGCGCGGTGATCGTCATCGCCTCCTCGGGCGAGCGCGGGTAGTGCGTAAGGATCTCGGCGCCGATGCGGTCCTTGAGCGGCGTGATGATCTTGCCGCGCGCCGTGTAGTCCTCGGGGTTCGCGCTGAACACCAGGAGCACGTCGAGCGGCAGGCGCACCGGGTAGCCCTTGATCTGGATGTCCCCTTCTTGGAGGACGTTGAAGAGCCCTACCTGCACCTTGCCGCTCAGGTCCGGCAGCTCGTTGAGGGCGAAGATGCCGCGGTTGGCGCGCGGCAGGAGGCCATAGTTGATCGACAGCTCGTCCGACAGCAGGTGTCCGCCGCGGGCGGCCCGGATGGGGTCCATGTCGCCGATCAGGTCGGCCACGGTGACGTCGGGGGTGGCGAGCTTCTCCACGTAGCGCGCGTCGCGGCCCAGCCAGGCGATGGGTGCGTCGTCGCCCGCCTCCTCCACCAGCAGGCGGCCGGCGCGCGAGATGGGGCGCAGCGGGTCGTCGTTGGTCTCGGTGCCCGCCAGCACGGGGAGCGCCTCGTCCAGCAGCGAGGTGAGCTGGCGGAGGATGCGGCTCTTGGCCTGCCCGCGCAGCCCCAGCAGGATGAAGTTCTGCCGCGCCAGCACCGCGTTGCATAGTGCGGGGACCACGGTGTCCTCGTAGCCCACGATGCCGGGGAAGATGGTGCCGCCCGCGCGCAGCCGGGCGATCAGATTCTCGCGCATCTCCGCTTTCACGGAGCGTGTGCGGTACCCGGCCTCGCGGAGCGCGCCGAGCGTGGTGGGGCGGTGGTCCATGGATGGGTTCCTGGGTTTGGACAACGAAACAGAAGTGCGTTAGTGCGTTAGTGCGCGTGAGGGCTTCCCCACCTCTTCTGTCATCCTGAGCGACGCGCTTCTCCATACCCTCCCATGCTCCGATCTGTGGCGCGGAGCGAAGGATCTACTGCGCGTGGCGAGGGGCTCGTCGTTGCGGCACCGTTCTCCTGCCTCGCGGGCTAGATCCGTTCGGTCGCCGCAGGGAGGATCGCCTGCGTCGCGGGCCTCCGTCCGGCGGCTCCCTCAGGATGACAAAGGAACCGCACTCACGCACTTTCCCCTCCCGGCACCTCGATCGCCACGCCGTCCGGGTGGCGGCGCATGCGGGGGGTGATGGCGGGGACGGCGGCGTCGCGATAGGCGGCGAGGGCGTCGGCGGCGGAGGCGTACTGGGCGAGGCGGCGAAGGGTGTGGACCGTCGGCGGCAGCATCTTCATCTCGCCGCGCTCGAAGCGCTCCACGACTTCCGCGGGGCCGCACCAGAGGGCGTCGGTCATCTCCTCGCCGTGGGCGTCGCACTCGGCGCCTTCGGGGGCCAGGGCGAGGAAGAAGCGCGTGTCGTAGCGGCGCGGCTCCGGGAGCGGGGTGATCCAGTGCGCAAGGTACGCCAGCGAGTCGCCCGCCAGCCGCACCCCGTTCCCGACCGCGAGCTGCCGCAGCGTCGCCACGCCGTCCAGCAGCGCGCGCCGGGCGACCGAGAGCGCGCCTTCGTCGTCGATGCGCGAGGGGGCGGCGGGGTCGGCGCGAGCCAGGAGGATCCCTGTTTCCTCGAACGACTCGCGCAGGGCGGCGGCCACGAAGCCAAGCGCCTCCTCCGGCGTCTCCGTTCCTAACCGCGCGGCCCACTCCGCCGGGGTGGGGCCGTCCAGATGGTCTGCCAGCGACAGGTCGCGGTCCGCCTTGTCCACCACGCCGCCAGGGAAGACCCACGCGTCCGCCGCGAAGCCGCTCCGTCCATGGCGGCGCAGCAGGAGCACCTGCGGCCCGGTGCCGCCCTCGCGCAGCAGCGCCACGGTGGCGGCGGGGCGCGGGGGGGCGGGGATCAGCGATTCGTCGTCCACGCGCTCCGCGAAGCCCGGGGGGAGGCTCGCCTCCGGGATCAGGAAGAGGTTCGGATCGTCGGTGGCGCGGCGCGCGGCCGAAGCAGCGGTCGGGCGGTTGGGCTCGGAGGGCACGGCGTTCCGGTCAAGAGTTGTCCTGCTCCTGCCGCAACGATAGTGCCCCGCGGTTTGGGAGCGCAAACGGCCGGGCGGGGGCGCGAAAGTGTTTGCGAAGCGCGCCGGGCGTGCTATTCTTCATGCACACAACCGCTTACAGGAAGTCCCCCTTTCGATGCCGGCGGAAAACAGCCCGCATCCCCCCGAGCCGCTCGCCCCTTGTCCGCCTCGCCGCCGCCGCTGCACGGCTACACCTTTCTCTCCCCCGCCGAAGGGGTGCGCACGCTGCGGGAGAGCGACGCGTACTTCCGCTCGCTGGTGGAGAACGCGCGCGACGTCATCCACGTGATCAACGAGGACGGCACCACGCGCTACATCACCCCGTCGGTGAAGCGGCTGCTGGGGTTCTCGCCGGAGGAGCTGATCGGGCGGATGGCCCTGGACCTGGTGCACCCCGACGACCGCGAGAGCGCCATGGCCGCCCTGCGGCTGGACCGCTACGCCCCGGGCTCGGGACGAGGGCTGGAGTTCCGCGTGGGGCACCGCGACGGGAGCTGGCGGATCTTCGAGGGGGTGGGCACCAACCTGCTGGACGACCCCACCGTGCGCGGCGTCATCGTCAACTCGCGCGACGTCACCGGCCGCAAGCGGGCGGAGGAGGAGAGCGCGCGCCTGGCCGCCTTCCCACGCGCCACCCCCTCGCCGATCCTGGAGTGCGACGCGACGGGGGAGGTGCGCTACGCCAACCCCGCCGTCGAGCGCACCCTTCTGGAGCTGGGGGTGGACAGCCCGCACCTCATCCTTCCCGAGGACCACGTGGCCATCGTGCGCCGCGCGCTGGAGACGGGGGCGGGGGTGCGCGACGTGGAGGTGGGCGTCGGCGGGCGCGTGTTGGCGTGGCTCTACAACCCGCAGCCGGCGCTGGGCACCGTGCACCTCTTCGGCGAGGACGTGACGGAGCGCAAGCAGAGCGACGCGCGCCTCCTTCACGACGCCATGCACGACGCGCTGACGGGGCTCCCCAACCGCCCCTTCTTCATGCAGCGCCTGGCCGCCGCCCTGGTGCGCCACCGCCGCGGCGAGACGACGCCGCCGGCCGTCCTCTTCCTGGACCTGGACCGCTTCAAGGTGGTCAACGACTCGCTCGGCCACCACGTGGGCGACGAGCTGCTGGTGGCCGTCTCGGGGCGGCTGAAGGGGTGCCTGCGCGAGACCGACACAGTGGCCCGCTTCGGCGGCGACGAGTTCGCGGTGCTGCTGGAGGAGCTGGAGGATCCCGCCCAGGCCGTGATGGTGGCGGAGCGGATCGCGGCGGCGGTGGCGGCGCCCGTCAACCTGAGCGGCTACGAGGTGTTCACCGCCGCCAGCATCGGCATCGCGCTGGGCGAGGCAGGGCACGACCGGCCCGAGTACCTGCTGCGCAACGCGGACATGGCGATGTACCGCGCCAAGGGCTCCGGCGGGGCGCGCTGCGAGGTGTTCGACCGCGCCATGCACGCCCGCGCCCTGGCCCGCCTGCAGATGGAGACGGACCTGCGGCGCGCGCTGGCCCGCGGCGAGTTCGTCCTCCACTACCAGCCCATCGTGGCGCTGGCGACGGGGCGGATGGTGGGCGTGGAGGCGCTCTGCCGCTGGGTGCACCCCGAGCAGGGGGTGATCGCGCCGAGCGACTTCATCGGCACGGCGGAGGAGACGGGGATCATCGTGCCGCTGGGGGAGTGGGTGCTGGAGGAGGCGTGCCAGCGGCTGGCGGAGTGGCGGCGGGAGTTCGAGCACGCGCGCATCGCCATGAGCGTCAACCTGAGCGCCCGCCAGTTCGCGCACCCGGGGCTCGTCGGCCACATCCGCCGCACCCTGGCGGACACGGGGCTGGACCCGCGCCACCTGAAGCTGGAGCTCACCGAGAGCGTGCTGATGGAGGGCGGCGGCACGGCCGCGGCGATGCTGCAGCAGCTCCAGGCGCTGGGGATCGACCTGCAGCTCGACGACTTCGGCACGGGCTACTCGTCGCTGGCGTACCTGCACCGCTTCCCCATCGGCGCGCTCAAGATCGACCGCTCCTTCGTGAGCCGCATGCAGCCGGAGAACGCCACCGCCCAGCTCGTCCGCACCATCGCCGGGATGGCCAAGGGCCTCGACCTCGCCGTCACCGCCGAGGGCGTGGAGACCCCCATGCAGCTCGCCCAGGTCCGCGACATCGGCTGCGACTTCGCGCAGGGCTACCTGCTGTCTCCGCCTCTGCCGGAGAGCGAGATGCGCGCGCTGCTGGCGAGCGATCCGCGGTGGTAGGCCCCACCCCCAGCGTTGCTCCGCGACGCATCCCCCTCCCCCGAAACCGCCCGGGGGAGGGGGGTTTTGTTTGGTGCTGCTCCGCCGCCCGCCGCGCAAACCATCACCCGTAGGGGCCGTGGCCGCCCGTGCCCGCCCCGGCTCCACCGCCTGCCATCGGACATCGAAACCCGTAGGGGCAGACCTGCGTGTCTGCCCGCCCTCTCCGCCGCGCAGACCCCGGTGGTCAGACCGGTTCGGTGCGCACCCACGTCTGCGCGGTGCGCACCGCCCCCTCGAACACCTCCTCGCGCGTGTCTTCCAGCACGTAGCCAAGCCTGCGCGGCACCGCGGCACTGCGCTCGTTGAGGACGTCGCAACGGATCTCGACGCGGGTCGCGCCCAACGTCGTGAGCGCCAGGTTGGTGAGGATGCGCGTGGCTTCGGTGGCGATCCCCTGGCCCACGGCGCTCTCGCACAACCAGAAGCCGATCTCCATCGCTCGCTGCGGGTCGCCGCGGTGCAGGCCGATCGCACCCAGCACGCGAGCCTCGTCCGGGGAGAAGATGCCGAACTGCCACTCCTCGCCGCGCTCGAAATTCTCGCGCGCGTCGCGGATGTGCTCGATGAGGGCGTCCAGCGGGCGGGGCTCGTCGCGCGCCCAGGGCATGAAGCGCCGCAGGTGATCGAGGTTGCGGTCGATCACCTCCCGAAACCGCGGCGCATCCGCCTCCTCGCGGCAGCGGAGCACGAAGCGCGGATGCTCGAAGCGCTCCCCAGGGCGGAGCACCTCGGGCGTCAGATCCCCCCGCCCATCCGCAGGTGGAGGTGGAACCCGCCGCCGCCGAGCCCCTGCGCCAGGTCCACACGCACCAGGTTGTCCAGGAACGCCACGCCGATGCCCACGCCGCGCAGCGGCCGCGCATCCCACAGGTCCGCGGTGTCGCCCGCCCAGCCGGCGTCGCCGAAGAGGGAGAGGCGCATCATGGGGGCGCCGCGGGTGAGCTCGGCCCGGGCGAGCCAGAGCGTCTCGCCGCGCATGGAGGCGGGGTCGTGGCCGCGAACCGTCGTGGCGCCGCCGATCTGCCAGAAGCGCTGCACCGGCACCTCGCCGAAGCCCGTGCCCCCCGCCAGCGAGAGGCCGTAGCCCACGCCGGCCGCGACCGGCCCCTCCGCGCCCAGGCGGAGGAGGGGACGGCCAAAGGTGGCGCCGCCCGTCTCGCCGTGGAGCTCCAGCTCGGCGCGGGTGCGCAGGCGCGAGGGGTCGTCGCCGCGGGAGGCGCGGACGCGGAAGGTGGCGCCGGCCTGGTCGAGCGTCTCGGCCAGGACGTTCTCTCGCGCGTCGAAGCCATCGTCGAAGGCGCCGCGCAGGCTGACGTCGGTGCGGGCACTCACGCCGCGCTGGTGCTCGGCGAAGAGGCGCACGTCCCACCGCTGGCGCCGCGTGGCCGCGGGAGAAAGGCGCAGCTCGGCGCCCGTCGCGCGGAAGTAGTCGTTCTCGTCTCGTCCCAGCAGGAGGGCGCTCGCGGAGCTTCCGAGGGAGAAGGGCTGCGACGACACCGCCACCGCCTCCAGCCCGCGGTACGCCGCCACCTCGGTGCGCAGCGCGGCCGTGGAGTGGATCCCAGCCAGGCGCGCGCCGATTTCGCCCGTCGTGCCCGCGCGCACCTCGGCGCGCAGCTCCGCGGGGCCCAGCGGCAGGCTCGCGCGCGGTCCCACCGAAAGCCCCTCTACGCGGTTGAAGCGGATCGTCTCCGGGCTCAGCAGCCGCACGCCCGGCTTGCCGATGCTCCACGGCGTGCCCGGCAGGTCGCGCACCAGGTCGGTGAGGGTGCGCAGATCCTGCTCGCTGACGGCGCCCTCCTTTTCGTCGTAGATCCCCGCGGGGAACGTGGGGCCGCTCACCAGGTCCGTGCCCGGAGCGCGCGTCAGGACGAAGGCCTGGGTGCACTTCGGCGCGGACCCGCTCGCCGTGCTGTCGCGCTGCGCCGTGTCGGCGGCCGCCATGTCGGCGACCTGCCGGTCCCACGCGGCTTCCCAGCTCGAGTCGCTCTGCACACCGTTGCCGACGTTGATGCTGGCGGTGATCTGCCTGCGGCAGCGCGGCGGCGTGGCGACGGCGCCTTCGGCCACGCTCTGGCGGGTGGGGGCGGCGGCCAGCGTGTCGCCCGTCACCTGGTACCCCTCGTAGGTGCGCTCGTACGAGAGGGGAAAGCGGCGACCGGCGAAGTGCGCCACGCCGCGCGCGGCCACGCTGCGCGGAAGCCACCAGCGGCGGTCCCAGAACCCGTAGTCGATCGCCACGAAGTCCAGCTCGGCCCCCGCCTCGGGCATGACGATGGTGACGCCGGACCCGGTGCTGCTGAAGGGGCGGCTCTGGCGGAAGCCGGCGCGCACCACCGCGTGCGTCTCCGAGTCCAGCCAGAAGGAGCCGTTGATGAGGTGCGGATCGGCGCGGCGCGCGGCGATGCGCAGCTCCAGGATGCGCACGCCCCGCCCGTTGGGAAGGCGAATGGAGAGGCTGTCGCCGCTGGAGTAGCGGTAGTGCGCCTCGCTCCCCGCCGCCAGCGGGTTACGGATCACGGTGGAGTCGAAGCGGAGGAGCATCTCCGGATCGGCCGGATCGAAGGCGATCACCATCGCGGACCCGGCGATGTTGTCGGGCGAGATGCGCTGCGCCCCCACGCGCACGGCCGGAATCGCCTCGCGCGCGCCGATCACCTCCACGCGCACGGTGTCGCGGGACCAGTCGACGCGCGACGCCGTCTCCCGCCGGAAGAGGAGCTTCTCGATCCCCATCACCGACATCCGCGCCGAGATCCGCTCCCGCGCCGTCACCTGGTAGCCGGTGATGCGCGTGTCGACCACCGCGCGCCGCGCCCGCGCGAGCCTCACGAGCTCGCGTGCGCGCGGGTCGCGGTAGGCGTCGTCCTGCGCGGCGGCGGGCAGGGCGAACAGGAGAAGGGCGAGGACGGCTGCGGAGCGCATGTGGGGGTAGGGCCGGGGAAGGGATGAACTGCCACCGCCGTGTACGTCATCGTGCCCCGCGGAGTTCCAAAAGAAAAAAAGCCTCACACAGAGGCACAGAGGAGGAAAAGCGAGAACGGAAGAGAGCTTCTTTCCGTTCCCGCTTTCCTTTACCTCTGTGGCTCTGTGTGAGGCCAGCGGTTCCCCGCGGTTACTGCCCCTGGCGCCCCGAAGCCAGGTCGCGCACCGCGCCGGCCAGCATCCGCACCTTGGCGGCGTCCGACGAACCGGCCGCGTAGCCGCTGATCTGGCCCGCGAGCGTGGTCAGGGCCGTGCGGCGGCGCGCGGCGGGCGCGCGCTCGGCGGTGGTGAGCGCCTGGCGGATCGTGCCCAGCCGCGCCGCGGTGAGCCCGCGCGAGCGCTCCAGCTGGTCCGCGTAGGCGCGGGCGAGCGCGAACGACGCCGGCCACACGATCTTCGGCTGGCCCTGCGGGTTCAGGTAGTCCACACGCACCGTCTTGGCCGCGTCGATCTCGTTCTGCGAGAGCAGCGCGCTCGGCGTCAACTCCATGATGTCCAGCCCGCGCGAGATCTCCGAGCTGACGATCACGCCGTTGTACCAGTACGCGGACCACGTGCCGCCGCTGCCCATGCGGGTGGAGTCCACCGGGCCACGGTCGAAGAAGGCGATCTCCACCGGCTTCCGCGCGTCCGTCCAGTCGAAGACCGACACGCCGCCCTGGTACCACGACTGCACCATCACGTCGCGCCCCGGAATGGGGATCAGCGAGCCGTTGTGGGCCACGCAGTTCTCCTGCGCGGTCTGCGGCGCCGGGAGCTTGTAGTAGCTCTGGAACTGCATCTCGCGGCGCGCGTTCACGGTGAAGATGGCGTCGGCGCCCCATCCGCGCGGGTCGGTGGCGCGGCACTTGGCCTGTCCGCCGCCGCCCCACTCGTCGCTGAACAGCACCTTGGTGGCGTCGTTGTTGAACGTCGCCGAGTGCCAGTACGAGAAGTTGGAGTCCGCCACGGCGGTGAGCCGCACCGGGTTGGCCGGGTTGCGGATGTCCAGCAGCAGTCCGTAGCCCTCACAGGCGCCGCCGGCCAGCCCGACCGCCGGGTACACCGTGATGTCGTGGCACTGCGTGGGCCCCGGACGCGGGCCGGCCCCCGCCTGCTCGCCGATCATCTGGTTGACGATGTTCTGGATGCCGGCGCGCAGCGCGGCGCTGTCCGCGCCCGTGGGCGTGCCGGTGCCGCCGCGCGCCTTCACGATGCTGTCCAGCATGGGCGCCGTCATGCGGGGCGGAAGCGCCCGCTCAATCCCCTGGACCATGGCGGTGAACGCCCCGCGCGCCTTCGCCGCGGCGACCATCTGGGCGTTGGCGGCGATGTCTTCCGGCGTCTCACCGTGGCGCTGCGGAGCCGTCAGGCCCGTGAAGATGCGCGGCGAGCTCACGATGGCGGCGCGCTCCGGGTTGGCCAGCGGCACGCGGATGACTTCGATGCGGAAGAGCGCCGAGTTCGGGTTCCTGTCCGGCGTGTCGCTCACGCACCCGGGAAGCTCCTCGGGCGAGCGCACCCCGGCCGAGCCGGAGATGTACACGTACACGTTCTGCGGATCGCGCGGGTCGGCGAGCACCGTGTGCGTGTGCGAGCCGCGGCACGTCTGCACGTTGCCCAGGTAGCGCGGATTGTTGATGTCGCTGATGTCGAAGATGCGCAGCCCGCGCAGCCGCTCGCGGCTCACCGGCTCAGGCACGCCCTGCCCGCCGCAGTCCAGCCGCCCCGACCCTGCCTCGCCGGACACGAACAGGAGGTTCTTGTACACCGACACGTCGCTCTGCGATGCCGGGCAGAAGTACTCCTTGGCCAGCGTGGGGCTCCTGGGGTTGCTGATGTCCCAGACCTGGAAGCCATTGTAGTTCCCCTGGATGGCGTACTTGCCGCTGAACGCCAGGTCGGAGTTGGTGCTCGTGGCGAACCTCTCCGGCGGGCGTGTCTTGGAGAGGATGCGCATGTTCCACGTCGCCTCGGCGGCGTCGTGGAGGCCGGCGCGAAGGCCCACGCGCGGATCGGGCGCGGGGGCGCCGGTCGTGCGGTTGTCGGAGCCCGACGACGGGCCGCCGTTCTGGGCGGCCGCCGGGGTGAGCGCGGCCAGCGAGAGCAGCGCGGCGACGAGCGACCGCTTCAGCGCGGCGCGCGGAGCGGGGGATGGTGATTGCATCGCGTCTTCCTGGATAGGGGCCAAAAGGGACCTGCGCACGGACATCGGTTGGCTCACGGGGTGCCTCCATCGAAGAGAATCGCGACCAGCATCTGCTGCATCCGCGCGATCTCGGTGGTCTGATCGACGTTCACGTCCGATGCGAACTTGAACACCGTATCGTCCTGCCCGGCGCCGTGCGTGCCGAACAGCTCCTCCACCATGGCGACCGCGCCGCGGTGGTGCTGGATCATGAAGGTGAGGAAGAGCCGGTCGAACTCCGGGCCCCTCGCCTCGCCCAGCTGCTTCATCTGCGCGTCGGTGAGCATCCCCGGCATCCGCATCTGGTGCTCGACGCCGTTGGTGGTCATCGTCATCGTGGCCGACGCGCGCGCCTCCGGCACCGGCTGCTTCCGGTCGCGGAGCCACTGCTGCATCGTGGCGATCTCGTCCTGCTGGGCGTTGATGACGCGCTCGGCCAGCCGGCGCACGGTGGGGTTGGCGCCGTGCGTGGGCGCCAGGCGCGCCATCTCGATGGCCTGCGCGTGGTGCCCGATCATGTGCGACATGAAGTGCACGTCCGCCGCGGTCCACGGCCGGTGCACGCTGTCGGCCGGCACCGCCGCGTGCGTGTGCTGCCCGCCGTGCGAGTGCCCCTGCGCCGCCGCCTGTCCCGCGCCGCCGCAGATCACTGCGCCCAGCAGCAGCGCCAGAGTCCGTCGGGGGGATGATGTAGTCATCTCACTCCTTGGGCGCCGCCCGCCGCGCCCTTTCCGATGGTTGTGCCCGAATCATGGATACTAGCTCACTCCCGTGGCCCCGCAAGGCTGTTGCCCGTTCCAGCGCATGCCCTATATTCCAGGGCAGGAGGTGAAATGGAACAAACGAGTCCGCTGGCGAGCCTTTTGGGCTCGGACGCGCGAGCGCGCATCCTCGTCCACTTCGTGGTGTACCCGCGTTCACGCCTGAGTGTTCGCGCGCTCGGGCGGCGCACCGGCGTGGCGGGAAAGAGGTCGCTGCAGATCGAGATCGACCGGCTGGCCGGCCTGGGGCTGCTGGAGCGCAGCCGCGAGGGCCAGGCCGTGCTCGTGGGGCGCAACCACTCGCATCCGCGGTGGCCCGCCCTCGCCTCGCTGGTGCAGGAGTACGCGCCGGCGCTGATCCTGGAGTCGGTGCTGGCGGACGTTCCTGGCCTGGAAGCCGCGTTCATCTTCGGCTCCTTCGCCCGCGGCGACGCGCGGCCGGACAGCGACATCGACCTCTTCGTGTACGGCGACCGCATCCCAAACGGGGCCGTAGGCAAGGCGCTGCTCGACGCGTCGGTAGTCCTCGACCGTCCCGTCGACGCGAAGCGCTACGACTCCCCCACCTTCCGGCGCGACGCGCGGCCCGGCGCCAGCTTCCTGCCGAGCGCGCTGAGCGGCCCCAAGCTCTGGCTCCTCGGCTCTCCCGACCACCTTCCGTCCGCGGAGGCGCTGGCCTCATGAACGAGAGGATCGACAATCTCCGCGGAATGGGCCGCCTGGTGGACGAGCCCGCGCCGGACGAGGAAGTCATCGGCCTGTGGGCTGGCGCCCTGGAGGCGATCGAGGACGCCTCCCTCTCAATGCGCGCGCCCAACCGGCGGCTGACGGCGGCGTACGACGCGGGCCGCACGGCGGCGCTGGCCGTGGTGCGGTCCGCGAACCTGCGCGTGCGCGCCAACAATCATCACGAGGTGACGCTCGCCACCGCGGGCTTCCTGGTTCAGGGCGCGCTCGAACCCCTTCTCCAGGAATTCCAGGAGCGCAGGATGGACCGTATCCAGATCGAATATGGCTGGGCGAAGCGTGCCACCGACGAAGAAGTTCGGAGCGCGGTTGCACAATCGCGCGCGATCCTGGAGCTTGCCGCCGCCTGGATCCGCGAGCATCGCCGCTCCGTTGCCGCGGAGATCCGCTTACCGGCATGATCGCGGGAACAGCCTCACACAGAGAACGCAGAGGAAACCGCAAGCCACAGAGAACCACTTTTGCGGTTCTCACTCTCTGGCTCTGTGCCTCTGTGTGAGGCGCAGTTTTCCTTTCCTGCACAGCAACGATGGCGACTTTCGTTCACCTCACCCCGGAGCGCCTGGTAGACCGCATCCTGCGCGCCGGGATCAGAGCGGGGCCGACGTGCTGGAAGGTGCCCGATGGTGTGTACGCGATGCCTACTACGCCTAACTTCTTCGTCTCGCACCAATGGCTGCGCGAGCTGAAGCGGCGCGGTGACCGCACCTTCTGGGGCGTGTACTTCCGCGTTCCCAACGACCAGCTCGTCTACGTGGGGCACTACAATGAAAGGCATGAGCGCATGCAGGCCGGCGAGGCCGCCGCGATGCTCTTCGAGGCGGACGCGGCGCTCGGCTGCGAGGTGATCATCCCCCGCGGCATCGCACCCGGCGAGATCCACCGCGTGCGGCGCCTTTCGCAGCTCGCGGGATGGCGGTACTTCCCCGGCGCGCACGGGAAAGCGCCCTGCACCTGTGAATCTTGCATCCGGCGCGGCGAATACGGCGCGCGACGGATCCGAGACCGCTTTCGTGAGGGATCATGACTGGCATTTCGATGCTCGCGCTGGCCCTCACCCTCGGCGCACAGGAGCCGCGGTGCGATGCGCAGACCTTTGCCGCGATGTACCAGTGCGCCATCGACCGTTATCGCAGGGCGCACGCGGAACAGCAGCGCGTGTTCCGCGAGACCGCGGCGCGCCTGGAGCCGGAGCCGCGCGTGAAGCTCCGCGCCGCCGAGCAGCTCTGGGAGCGCTTCCGCGAGGCCGAGTGCGATTTCCGCAGCTCCAGGTCGGCGGGCCGGCGCGAGTACCAGGTCGTGCGCCTGCGCTGCCTGGCCGAGCTCACCGAAGCGCGCACCGCCTCGCTGCGCGCGGAGAACGCAGAGGACGCATGACTGAGTTGAGTCGCTACTCCCAGGAGCGGGCCGCTCGCGACGCCGAGTTTGCTGAAGGGCTGGAGAGCGGATACGAAGACTTCAGGTTGGACGTGCTCCAGGCGGAGGTCGCCAATCGCCTGGACACACCGCGTGACTCTTAGATACGAAGCGCACTCATGGCAGTATGTCGCGAGCCGCTTCCGTGGTCTCGCGGGTGCCAATCCGTACTTCGCGCCGATGGCTGACTTCGTAGAGCGGCTTGCCGGCTCGCGGTACGCGGCGGGGCTGTTCCCGGTGAAGTCGATGCACACGGTCAGATTGTACCAGCAGCAGCGCTACTCCACCTGGGACGACGAGATCCGCGTCGATTACGATTCGGGGGAGTTCGTTGTGCGCTACCTCTCCGGCGGTGTCTGGCGCCACCTGGAGCCTCGCGCGGCTCCCGGTGTGTGGTTGAAGCGGAGCCCCGACGGATTCGAAGCGCTGGAGCGCTGCTTCCACCACCTCCGCTGGTTCGTGGAGTACCACGGCGTCGATGCGCAGACAACGCCGGGAGACGGCTGAGCCTCCGGTTCTTGCGGCGACGGGGCGGGGAACCGAGCTTGGGGCATCCACCCAAGGCACCCATACCGGATGCACCGCCCATGATCCGCACCACCCGCTACACACTCGCGACGGTCGCGCTCCTCCTGGGCGCGTGCGCGCCGCAGATGCCGCAGGCCACCGGGAGCGTCGCGGCGGCGGGGGGGGAGGTGGGGCGGTGGGAGCAGAGGGCGCGGAACGTCACCATCACCCGCGACGACTGGGGGATCCCGCACATCCGCGGGAAGACGGACGCGGATGCGGTGTTCGGGATGGTGTACGCGCAGGCGGAGGACGACTTCAACCGCGTGGAGACCAACTTCGTCAACGCGATGGGGCGCCTCGCCGAGGCCGAGGGTGAGGCCGCGATCTGGCAGGACCTGCGCATGAAGCTGTTCATCGACCCCGACACGCTGCGCGCCCAGTACGCCGCCGGCCCCGCGTGGCTCCGCTCGCTGATGGACGCGTGGGCGGACGGGCTCAACTTCTACCTCCACACGCACCCGCAGGTCACGCCGCGCGTCATCCGCCGCTTCGAGCCGTGGATGGCGCTTTCGTTCAGCGAGGGGAGCATCGGCGGCGACATCGAGCGGGTGTCGCTGCGCGATCTGGAGGCATTCTACGGGCGGCGCACGGTGGCGGCGCGGCACGACGACGGCTTCAAAGAGCCGCGCGGGTCCAACGGCTTCGCCATCGCGCCGCAGAACACGCTCAACCGGCGCGCGCTCCTCCTCATCAACCCGCACACGTCGTTCTTCTTTCGGGCCGAGCTGCAGATGGCGAGCGACGAGGGGCTGAACACGTACGGCGCGGTGACGTGGGGGCAGTTCTTCGTCTACCAGGGCTTCAACGAGCGCGCCGGATGGATGCACACCTCCAGCGGCGTGGACGTGGTGGACGAGTTCCTGGAGACCGTCGTGGAGCGGAACGGGCGGCGCTTCTACCGCTACGGCGCGCAGGAGCGGCCCGTCGTCACCGACACCATCACCATCCCGTACCACACGCCGGCGGGGATGGCCAGCAGGAGGTTCACGGTCTACAAGACGCACCACGGGCCCATCGTGCGAGAGGCGGACGGGAAGTGGGTGAGCATCGCGCTGATGCGGAAGCCGGTGGAGGCGCTCAGCCAGTCGTTCCTGCGCACCCGGGCGCGCAACTACTTGGAGTTCCAGCGCGTGGCGGAGCAGATGAAGGCGAACTCGTCCAACAACACGATCTTCGCCGACGCGGAGGGGAACATCGCGTACAGCCATCCGCACTTCATTCCGCGGCGCGACGACCGCTTCGACTACACGAAGCCCGTGGATGGCAGCGATCCGGCGAGCGATTGGAAGGGGCTGCACACGCTGGCCGAGGCGCCGCACCTGCTGAACCCGCCCAACGGCTGGATCCAGAACACCAACAACTGGCCGTACTCGGCGGCGGGGCCGTACAGCCCCAAGCGCGAGAGCTTTCCGCGCTACATGGACGTCGCCGGCGAGAACCCGCGCGGCATCCACGCCGTCATGGTGCTGGAGAACAAAAAGGACTTCACCATCGAGTCGCTGCGCGCGGCGGCGTACGATCCCTACCTGACGGCGTTCGCGCGGCTGATCCCCACGCTGCTGGAGGCGTACGACCGCACTCCCGCATCCGATCCGCTCAAGGCGCGCCTCGCTGAGCAGATCGGGGTGCTGCGCGGGTGGGACTTCCGCTGGTCGGCGGCGTCGGTGCCCACCTCGCTGGCGGTGTTCTGGGGTGAGGAGATGTGGGGCCGTGTGGGCCCGGACGCGCGCGGGGCGGGGATGAACGTGTACGACTACATCGCCACGCGCGCCACCGCCGAGCAGAAGCTCCAGGCGCTCGCCGCCGCCTCCGACCGGCTGCGGCAGGACTTCGGCACGTGGCGCACGCCATGGGGAGAGATCAACCGCTTCCAGCGCCTCACCGGCGCCATCGTGCAGCCGTTCACCGATGCGGGGCCCAGCATCCCGGTGCCGTTCACGTCCGCGCAGTGGGGCTCGCTCGCCTCCTTTGGCGCGCGCCGCTACCCGGGGACGAAGCGCTACTACGGCACCAGCGGCAACAGCTTCGTCGCCATCGTCGAGTTCGGCGACAGCGTGCGGGCGCGCGCCGTGACCGCCGGCGGGCAGAGCGGCGACCCGCGCTCGCCGCACTTCAACGACCAGGCGGAGCGCTACGCCACCGGCAACCTGCGCGAGGTGTACTTCTACCCCGGGCAGCTTCGCGGGCACACCGAGCGGGAGTACCGGCCGGGGCGGTGAACGGACCTTCCACAGACTGAACCGGAGGCCCGGCGAGCATCGTGCTCGCCGGGCCTTCTCTTCTGCCGGTTCCGGTGCTGCGCCGCGAATCCCGGTAAGCGTGTCCCTCTAATTCGGTGAAGGTTCCGCCCTGTGATCACCACCACACCGGAGGCAGCCATGGCCATGTCCCGCAACGAGCAGCAGTTCCTCGATCAGCTCGTCAACACCGAAAAGGGCTTCACGGAGGCAGACCGGGAGGCACTCGTCGACGCGCGTGTTCCGGTGTGGTGCCTCTTGGCGGCGGCCGCGAAGTTCGTGAGGTGCGGCGGCCCCACGAAGTCGGAGTGCCTCCAGCAGTTCGCCGAAGACGTCGTCGCCTGCTTCTCCAACTGAGGTCCAAAGGCGTTCGGAGTTTCCGGGCGCCCGTCCGCCTCCCCAACCCACCTGGATGCGAGGACGCCGTCAGCGACGATACGCGCTCGCCGCAACGACCACGGTACGCTGCGCCACCGGCACCCATGCGGGCGCGACGAGCGGCAGTACCCGCCGGAGCCGAAGAACAGCGCATCACACAGAGGGCACGGAGGGAACCGCGAAGGCACGGAGGGAAGCCTCTCGCGATGTTCTCGCCGCGCCCTTCTGTGCGCGTGCGTGAAACGGCCCTTTTGCGGAGCGTGCATCAACGATTATACTCCGCGAAAGCCTTCCGCCTGCTCTCCCCTCCGAGGCAACTGCCCATGCGTCCCATCCGCTTGATGTTCGCCGTAATGCTCGCTACCGCCGCCTACGTGGGTACCGCCGCCGCGCAGGCCGCCACGCCGGAGCAGGAGGTGAAGGCGGCGGTGGAGCGGCTCTTCAACGGGATGCGGGCCGCGGACAGTGCGGCGGTGCACGCCGTCTTCCATCCGCAGGCGCGGCTGCAGACGACTGCCGTGCGCCAGGGCGAGCCGGTGCTGCGCACGGACAGCATCGAGGCGTTCCTGCGCGCGGTCGGCACGCCGCACACGCAGACGTGGGACGAGCGCGTCTCCAACCTCGAGATCCGCACGGACGGCGACCTGGCCACCGCCTGGATGGACTACGCGTTCTACCTGGACGGGAGGTTCAGCCACTGCGGGGTGAACGCGCTGCAGCTCTTTCGCACGAAGGACAAAGGGTGGCAGATCATCCAGATCATCGACACGCGCCGCCGCGAGTGCCCGCGCATCCCCGGCGCGCGCCCCGCGCCCTGAGACGCGCCGCGCACCCCGGCGGCGATGCGGCGCGTGATCGTGATCGGCTCCGGGGGCGCGGGTAAGAGCACGCTCGCCAGGCGGCTGGGCGAGGCCACGGGGCTCCCGGTGCACCACCTGGATGTGCTCTACTGGAAGCCCGGCTGGGTGCCCACGCCCGACGCCGAGTGGGACGCGACGATCGCGGGGCTGGCGGCACGGCCGGCGTGGATCATGGACGGCAACTACGGCCGCACGATGGACCAGAGGCTGGCCGCGTGCGACACGGTGGTCTTCATGGACCTGCCGCGGACGGTGTGCCTGGCGCGCGTGCTGCGGCGCTGGCTGCGCTTCCGGGGGCGCGCGCGGCCGGACCTGGACCCCGGCTGCCCCGAGCAGATGACGTGGGAGTTCGCGCGCTGGGTGTGGCGCTACCCGCGCGACCGGCGCCCCGGCGTCCTCCGACGCCTGGCGGCGCTCGGCCCGGACAAGCGGGTCGTCCACCTTCGCTCGCGGCGAGAGGCCGACCGGTTCCTCGCCGGCGTACAGGCGAGCGGCGGACGATGAAGAAGACGGCCGCGGCGGCATAGGCACCCCGCCACGAACCCCAACGCCCGGGCGCGCGCCCGGGGAGAACTAGGAGAATTCATGCGCCGCACCGTATTCGCACTCGGACTCGCCCTCGCGCTCGCCACCCCCGCGGCGGCGCAGCGCGACACGGTCCCAGCACGCACCTTCACGCCCTCGCACCTGGCGGTGGCGCGGGAGCTTCTGCAGGAGATCCAGATCCAGAAGCTCTCCATGGCGGGCGTGGAGGCCATGTTCGCCGAGCAGATCCGCACGAACCCGGAGATGGGCCGCTACCGCGAGGCCATGATCGGCTGGGCACGTGACATCTTCTCCAGCGAGGAGGCGACCAACGCCTTCGCGGCGCTCTACGCCGAAGCGTTCAACGAAGAAGACCTCCGCGCGCTGACCGCCTTCTACCGGACGCCGCTCGGGCAGCGGGTGGCGGCGATTCAGCCCGTGATGGCCACACGTGGCGCCGAGCTGGGCCGCCGCCTCGCAGAGAGGAAGCAGGCCGACCTCATCGCCCGCCTTCAGCAGGTGGACAGCAAGCGCACCAACCCCTGAGGCCCGGCCGTGCGCGACGGGATGGTCATCGCGGTCAGTTGCGGCCCCGAGCACTCGTTCAGCAAGCCGAACCAGGAGTGCATCCGCCTCCTGGCCGGCCTGGGCGTGGAGGGCGACGCGCACCAGGGCGTCACCGTGCAGCACCTCTCACGCGTGGCGCGCGACCCCACGCAGCCCAACCTGCGCCAGCTGCACCTGATCCACGCCGAACTGCATGACGAGCTGCGGGAGGCCGGCTTCACCGTGCAGCCGGGCGAGATGGGCGAGAACGTGACCACCCGCGGCGTCGACCTGCTGGCGCTTCCGGTGGGCACGCGGCTGCACCTGGGCGGCGGTGCCGTCGTGGAAGTCACCGGCCTCCGCAACCCATGTTATCAGCTCGATCGCTTCCAGCCCGGCCTGATGTCCGCCGTCCTCGCCCGTGACGCCGACGGCAACCTGGTGCGCAAGGCGGGCATCATGGGCGTGATCGTCGCGGACGGCGAGGTGCGCCCGGGCGACGGCATCCGCGTGGAGCTCCCTCCCGAGCCGCACCACCCCCTCGCGCCGGTCTGAACAGGCCGGCACGAACTCTCCGTTCTCTTGCGGTTCCCCTCTGCGGCGCTATGTGAGGCCCGCTGTTGCCTTGACCCGGAGCCCGGAGTCGCTTACCCTCCATGCGAGCGGATTCAGCTTTCATCCACCGTGAAGGAGCCCCATGAACGTCAAGTGCGACTGCCCGGACTGCGACTGCACCGAATGCTGCGAGAGCTGCGACTGCTGCAAGGAGAAGTGCTGCGGCTGAGCCTGGCGCCTCGCCGCTGCATGTGAAAAGGCGGTCCCCCGGGGCCGCCTTTCCCTTTCCACCCGCCAACCGAACCCGGCCATGACCGAAGCCACCCGCCCCCCTCTGCAGAAGATCGCCCTGGGCGACCTCGAGACCGAGATCGCCACCACGCGCCGCGTGCTGGAGCGCGTCCCTGAAGAGCACTTCGATTGGAAGCCGCACCCGAAGTCGATGTCGCTGGGCGGGCTCGCCACGCACATCGCCACGATCCCGTTCTACGGGACGGCGATCATACAGGGGCAGGAGTTCGACGTCACCGCCCCGCTGCCGCCCAACCCGCCGGCGACCACGCGTGACGAGATCCTGCGACGCTTCGACGAAACGGTGGCGGCCTTTCGCCCGCTGCTGGAGGAGGCGGACGACCTGTCGCTGCGCGAGCCCTGGACGCTGCGCGCGGGCGAGCACGTGGTCTTCACGCAGCCGCGCATCGGCGTGCTGCGCGGGATGGTGGTGAGCCACATGGTGCACCACCGCGGGCAGCTCAGCGTGTACCTGCGGCTGCTGGACGTTCCGGTGCCGTCGATCTACGGTCCCAGCGCCGACGAGCCCTGGTCCTGAAGCGGCGGCGCGCGCGGGGCGTTACCTTGTGCGCGGCACCGCCCGTGCGGCGGGTGCGCATCGTGCAGCGGGGGCGGACCCGGTTCCGCATCCGCGTCACACCCACACGTGAGGACACATGAGACAACCGACGCGCCGCGGCCCTCCCGGCCGCGCTGCCGATAACGATGGTGAAGAGGGTGGCTTCAACGCGCCGGCCCGCGCCCGCGGCTCGCGCTCCGAGGATCTGCTGGAGATGGCGGACGCGCTGGAAGAGCAGGGCCGCGCGCTCCTGAGCCAGGCCCGCCAGCTTCAGCGCATCGCCCAGGGGATGGAGCGCTCCGACGAGGACCGTCCCGCCCCCCGAGCCCGCCCGAGCACGGCCCCGCGCGAGCGCTCCGGCCCGTCGGAGCGTTCAGGCCCGGGCTACGGCACGCGCGGCGGCTCGGCCGGGCGCACCGGCGGCGGCCCGCGGGGCGGCACCCGCGGCGCCCCGCCCCGCTCCCGCGACCGCGACGAAGACGAGGCCCCGCGCGACGCGAAGCCGCGCCGCGGCCCCGGCAAGCCTCCCTTCAAGGGCCCCGCTCGCGGCCCCTCCAAAGGCCCCAGCCGCGGCGGTGGAGGCGGCGGGCGCAAGAAGTTCTGAGCACAAAGGAGGCGCGGAGAGACCATCTCTCCGCGCCTCCTTCAATTCTCACCCTACGTCTCACGGCTTGCTTCAGTTCTGAACGGCGTAAGCTGTTCGCGACACTTGACGTTGCCAGACCGTTTCGGTAATTTTAGAGCGTTGCTCCGACTACTTTTAAAATGGAGCAGCGTACTAAGGGGTCCCCTCGGGGACCCCTTTCTTCGTGGTGCAATATGTCCACTTTAAGCCTATTTTTGAGGGGGTGCGCATGGATCGCGTGGCGGTGTTCGTCGATGCCGGATATCTCTTTGCCCAGGGCAGCAGCCTCCTTGCCGGCAGCAAGCTGGCTCGGGGCGAAGTCGTGATCGACCACGCGAAAGTCGCCGAAGCTCTCACTCAGTTCGCCGAGCGCGTCTGCCGTTTGCCGTTGCTGCGGATCTACTGGTACGATGGAACTTCCAGCGGACCGACAGCCCAGCACATTGCGCTCGCCTACCTCCCTGGAGTAAAGGTGCGTCTCGGCCTGGTGAACAGCATGGGCGAGCAGAAGGGCGTGGACTCGCTGATCGTCACCGACATGATCACCCTTGCCCAGAACCGCGCAATGGCCGAAGCCGTCCTGCTGTCCGGCGACGAAGACCTGCGAGTAGGCGTGCAACAGGCGCAGGAGCTTGGCGTCCGGGTGCACCTGCTGGGGATCAAGCCAAGCCGCGGAAGCCAGTCCGTGTTCCTGCTCCAGGAAGCCGACACCACGGCCGAGTGGAGCGAGTCGGACCTTTCCCCCTTCCTCTCCTGCAATCCACGCCAGCCAGCGGCAATGTTTCCAGGCCCGCAGCCCGGCCCCTCAACAGATCCGCTCACGGAAGTCGTGGAGGGGATGGCGAATGAGGTCGCCGAAGCCGAGCTCGATGGGCTCGTGGCAAGCATCCGCGCAACCCACCAGCTACCGAAGCAGCTCGACGGTCGTCTCCTGGCGCGGAGCCGCACTCACCTGGCCCGCGACCTTACTTCCGCTGAGCGGCGGGAAGTCCGCAAGGGATTCCTCTCAGCCTGCGAAACCCGTCTAGCGGCGATCGCTCTGGCCAAGGTGCTTCCGCCCGAGTAGAGGCGCGGAGAAATCTTATGCCCCTCTCCTACGTTATTCGTGCTTCCTCTGTGGCTCTCTCTGCTCACTGAGGTCCTGCGGCGTCAGGTCGGAATCGTCGATCGGGTGGTTGCGTGAGTCGTAGTCCTCCACGACAAGCGACAGCATCTCCAGACGATCGTACTCTCCGCGATTCGGAAACGGGCCCAAGTCCAGGAGCCGGTCTATCTCCGCAACGGCAGCATCATATTCCTCCTCCGTGCGGATAAGGCGCGGAGCCGGCAAGTCAATGACGGTCTGCATACCCTCTCCTCTAGTTCCTGTACATTCCTGATCGTTCTAACCAGACTGCACACGCGAGACGCGGACAATGCGAGCCGTTCCTCTGTGGTCTCTGTGCCTCTGTGTGCGCCCCGCCGTTGCGGTTCTCTCTCCGCGTCTCTGCGTCTCCGCGTGAGCCATGCAGTTCTGGCTCACCCGCTGCACTACAAAGCCACAGAGGAACAGCAGAATCCCTTTCCGTACCCTCTTGCAGTACCCCTCTGTGTCTCTGTGTGAGGCTGCTGTTCCTTCCTCAGCTTGCCGCGGCCGCGCGCACCTTGGCCTTGGGCAGCTCCGGCTCGGGCGTGAAGTCCTCGCCCGGGTTCACGAAGCGGTCCGACTCCCAGGCGTACTGCCGGTCGTGCAGGTCGCGGTAGCGGCCGCCCAGCGCCATCAGCTCGGTGTGCGTGCCGCGCTCCACCACCTCGCCGGCCTCCAGCACGAGGATCTGGTCCGCGCTGCGGATGGTGGAGAGACGGTGCGCGATCACGAACGAGGTGCGCCCCTTTCGCAGCCGCCGCAGCCCCTCCTGGATCAGCGCCTCGCTCTCACTGTCCAGCGCGGAGGTGGCCTCGTCCAGGATCAGGATGCGCGGGTCGGCCAGGATGGCGCGCGCGATGGCGATCCGCTGCCGCTGCCCGCCGGAGAGCTTGATCCCCCGCTCGCCCACGACCGTGTCGTACCCCTGCGGAAAGCCGCGAATGAACTCGTCCGCGTTGGCGATCCGCGCCACCTCCTCGATCTCGTCGCGCGTCGCGTCCGGGCGGCTGAAGCGGATGTTGTCCGCCACCGTGCCGTCGAAGAGGAAGTTCTCCTGCAGCACCACGCCCAGCTGCGCGCGGTAGTCGCCCAGGCGGATGTCGTTCAGGTCGCGCCCGTCCACCAGCAGCATCCCCTGCGAGGGGCGGTTGAAGGCCATCACCAGGCTCACCAGAGTGCTCTTGCCCGAGCCGCTGGAGCCCACCAGCGCCGTCGTGCTCCCGGCCGGGGCGTCCACCGTGACGCCCTTGAGCACCGGCTGGCCGGGGTTGTACTCGAACCAGACGTCGCGCAGCTCGACGTCGCCATGGATTCGGCCGATGGAGCCGCGCTCCTCGTCCTCGTCGTCCTCGGTGCGCATCTTCATGATCTCGCGGATGCGGTCCAGCCCCGCGAACGCCTCGCTGATCTGCGTGCTGATGGAGGCGATCTGAAAGACGGGCGCCGCCAGCAGCCCCGTGAGGATGGTGTACGAGAAGAGGTCGCCCAGAGTCATGCTGCCGTCGAGGATCGCGCGCCCGCCCACCACGATCATCGCCACCGACACCAGCCCGATCACCACGGTGGCCGCCGAGCCGACCGCCGACACCGCGGTGATGCTCTGCGCGATGTTGCGGAAGAGCTTGTTGACGCCGCGCGCGAACACCCGCTGCTCGCGCTTCTCGGTGCCGTACGCCTTCACCACGCGGATGCCGCCCAGCGTCTCGGTGAGGCGCCCCGTGATGCGCGAATTGATCTCGTTCCGCTCGCGGAAGACGGGGCGCAGCTTCGTAAAGGTGCGAGCCATCGCCCCGCCGAACACCAGCAGGATGACGAGGATGATGGCCGTCAGCAGCCAGTTGAGGACGAAGAGCCACACCAGCGCCGCGACCGCCGTCACGATGCCGCCCACCAGCTGGATGATGCCGGTGCCCACCAGGTTCCGGATCCCCTCCGCGTCGGTCATGATGCGCGTCACCAGCACGCCGGACTGCGTGGAGTCGAAGTAGCTGACCGGCAGGCGGGTGACCTTGTTCATCACGCGGCGCCGCATGTCGTTGATGGCACGCTGCGCCGTGACGCTGATGACCTGCGAAAGGGAGAACGAGGTCAGCGCCTGGATCAGCGTCGCGCCGGCCACGCCGATGGCGAGCGGCATCAGCAGCTGGGCGCGCCCTTTTCCGATCACGTCGTCGATCAGGAACTTGGATGCGGCCGCGGGCACCAGCCCGGCCACGCGCGAGATGAGCATCAGCACCATCCCGATGCTTAGCTTTCCGCGGTGCTGCCAGACCAGCGCGCGCGCTTCGGCCCACGCCTCGGCGGTGACCTTTTTCTTCTTCTTATCCGAGCCGTTGGACAAAGCGCAGTCTCCTTGAGTTCAGTCGGCGGCCGCGTCGCGCGGCGCCTCCAGCGGTGCGGCCAGCGGGGGCGCGCCGGCCTCCAGCACCGTGGCGGGCTCCGGCTTCACCTCGCGCAGCCGCCGCACCAGCCACAGCGTGAGCAGGTTGGCGGCGATCGCCAGCACGCCCACCCGAGCGTAGCCCACCATCCGGCCGTCCGCCGCGCGGCCGATCATCAGCCCGCCCACGAAGGCGGCGAGCCCGGCGGCGCCCTGCTGCACGGCGGCGTTGAGGCTCATGAAGCTCCCCCGCCGCGCCGGCAGCACCACCCCCGTCACCAGCGCCGTGGCCGAGATCATCCGCCCCGAGCCCAGCACCATCATCATCGTGGTGACGGTGAGCACCAGCGGCAGTCCCACGGGCGGCAGGTTGGTGACGGCCACGATGGGGACGATGCTCACCACCGCCGTGATCCTGAACACCCGCGCGTGGCCGAAGCGGTCGGCGAGCCACCCCATGGCGGGCCCGGTGAAGAGCGTGACCAGGCCGCCCGCCAGGTAGATCAGGTCCAGCCGCGACTCCGGGACCCCGGCGTTGAAGGTCAGGTACGGGCTGAGGAAGGGCACCACCGTGAACGCCGCGAACATCAGCGCCGTCGTGAACCCGAAGGCGCGCAGGTGCGATGGCTCGCGAGCCACCGCCCACAGGTCGCGCATCGGCGATTTGCCGCGCGGCGCGGAAAGGTGCCTGCGCATGGGGGGGAGCGCCAGTGCGCCGGCGAGCACCACCCCCGTCGTGAGCGCCGACAGCAACACGAAGGGCGCCTGCCACCCATGCCGCTCCGCCACGGAAAGCCCCAGCGGCAGCCCGAGCACCGACGCGGCGCTGAACCCCGCCATGACCACACCGGTGGCGCGCCCCCGCCGCTCGGGCGGAATCTGGTCGCCAATGATGGCGAAGACGACGCCTGCCAGCACCCCGCCGCACGCCCCGGCCGCCACCCGCGCCGCCATCAGCAGCGCGAAGCTCCCCGCCAGCCCGCAAAGCAGCGTCCCCACGGCGAACCCCGCCAGCAGCACCAGCAGCATCCGCTTGCGGTCGAAGCGGTCCATCACCGACGCCGCGAACAGCCCCGTGATCGCCGCGCTGAAGGTGTACGCGGATACGAGCAGCGCGAACTTGCTCGCCCCGATGCCAAAGGAGCGCATGAGCTGCGGGCCCAGCGGCATAATGATCACGAAATCGAGGATGTGGCAGAACTGGACGGCGGTCAGCACCGCCAGCAGCACCCACTCGCTCCGCCGGCCTGTGGCGGCGGGGACTGTATCGGGCAACAGAAAGCTCTCTGGACGTATGTAAAGCGAATCACCGGGCGTGCGGCCCGGTGATTCGCGCCGTTCTCGTACCCCGCCGAGTGCGCGTCGTTCAGCGCGCGGCGGCCGCCTCCAGCGTGGGGTAGTCCACGTAGCCGCGCTCGCCGCCAGTGTAAAAGGTGGCGCGGTCGGGCGCGTTCAGCGGCGCCCCCTCGCGCAGGCGGCGCGGCAGGTCCGGGTTGGCGAGGAAGGGGATGCCGAACGCCACCAGGTCCGCCTCGCCGCGGGCGATGGCCGCGTCGGCCGTCTCGCGCCCGTAGCCGCCGTTGGCGATCAGCGCCCCGCGGAAGATGGCCCGCAGCGTGGGCGTGATGCGCGGCTCGGCGCCAACTGCCGGCTCGGTGACGTGCAGGTACGCCAGCCCGAAGCGGTTGAGGGCGTACGCGGCGTACGCAAAGATCGCAAGCGGATCGCTGTCGCTCATCCCGTTCCCGGCGCTCACCGGCGAGATGCGCACCCCCACCCGGTCGCCGCCCCACACCCCCGTCACCGCCTCGGTGACTTCCAGGAGGAAGCGCGACCGGTTCGCCACGCTCCCGCCGTACTCGTCGCGGCGGCGGTTGGCGCCGTCGCGGAGGAACTGGTCGATCAGGTAGCCGTTGGCGCCGTGCAGCTCCACGCCGTCGAAGCCGGCCCGGTACGCGTGCCGCGCGCCGTTCTCGAACTGCTCCACCACGCCGCGGATCTCGTCGCGCTCCAGGGCGTGCGGCGTCACGAAGGGCTTCGGCCCATCCGCCGTGAAGGTGGTCCCCTCGATTCCCACGGCAGACGGCGCCACCGGCTGGGCCCCGTCCGGCTGCAGCGACGGGTGCGACACCCGCCCCACGTGCCAGAGCTGGAGGAAGATGCGCCCGCCCGCCGCGTGCACCGCCTCCGTCACGCGGCGCCATCCCGCAACCTGCTCGTCGGTGTGGATGCCGGGCGTGCTCACGTACCCGGCCCCCTGCCGCGACACCTGCGCCCCCTCGGTCACGATCAGCCCGGCCGTGGCGCGCTGCGCGTAGTAGGCCGGCGCCAGCTCGGAGGGCACGCCCCCCGCCCCGGCGCGGCTGCGTGTCATCGGCGCCATCACCACGCGGTTCGCCAGCTCGTACGGTCCCACCTGGACCGGGTCGAAGAGGCTCCGCTCGTGCGTCCCGTTCATCCCCCACCCCCATCGTCTATTGGAAAGGCTCCCGGCGGTGCGCGGGGCGCCAATTCGAAACCGTTCAAGTTACAGATTGGAGCGCACTTGGCCCCTGCGGCCGGGCCTCTCCCGGCCGTCGTGCGTTTCCGCCGCTACGGCTGCCGAAGCGCCGCCGTCGGCACCGTGCGCGCCGGCCGCAGCCGCGCGATCACCGTCTCCCGCTCGCCGGGCTCCACCGTCACCCGCGTAGTTCGCGTGGCGAAGCCGGGGCGCTCGGCCCGCAGCGTGTACGTTCCCGCCGCCACCCGCGCGAACTCGAACCCGCCCGTCTCGCCCGACGTCGCCGTGCTGCGCGAGCTGTCCGCGTCCGACACCAGCACCAGCGTCGCGCCTCGCACGGGGTTCCCCGCGCCGTCCGTGATGCGTCCCACCACCCTTCCCGGCTCCTGCGCCGCGCCCTGACCCGCCGCCAGCAGCATCCACATCAGCAGCAAAACCGGCGATCCTCGTACCACCCGGCTGAACCATGCCATGGTGTCCCTCCGCCGCTCGCCCGCCCGGCCGCGCCCGGCACTCGCCGGTCCGCCGCCGCCGCGGTGACATTGTCCTACGCGGCTCCGGCCTCCGCCGCGCGCCCCGCATCCTCGTACTTCTCAGGCGCGCCGCAGCACCCCGCCGCGCGCGCCCTCCCCATCACCTCGCGCCCGATCTGCGCGACCGTAACCCCCGCCAGCACCTCCTCCATCGCCGTGTGTGCGCGGACAAACACGCCCTGCAGCACCTCGACGATGTTCGCCCCCACGTTGCACTCGCGCGACGGCGGCTGGGCGTGCACGGAGAAGAGCTCGCCCCCGTCCTCCACCGCCCGATACACCTCCAGCAGGGTGATCTCGTCGGGGTGGCGGGCCAGCACCGCGCCGCCGCCCACACCGGGCTGCACGGACACCATCCCCGCGTTGCGCAACGCCCCCACGATGCGCCGCACCACCACGGGATTGGTATTTACGCTGGCCGCGATGCGTTCGGATGTCGAAGGTCCGTCGCTCCGCCACGCCAGGTACGCCAGCACGTGCACCGCCACTGCCACCCTGCTGCTGATCATCGAGCTCCTCGGAACGGTTTAACTGTAACCAGAATAGTTTCGAATTGGAGTGCAGTCAAGAGAAGCGTGAACGAGGCGAACGCAGATGTTCAATTGACCGCCGGTTTGCGTGACCTACCAGCCGTCGGGGTTATGGATCGTGCGGCCGTCGGCAAGGGTGATCGCATCAGGCAGCAAAAACGGCTTGAGCTTCCTGTGTCCTATAGGGCCGAGATGTTCATCCGCCACCTGCTGCAACTCGGCCGAGTGGCGGCGGGGTGGGAAGATCACCCGGACGACCTTCTGTGGCACCAGCGTCCGAAGGGTGCGGATCGCAGGTGCCTGATCGGCATCGCCCGTCACGAGGTAGATCCAGTCCGTCCGATCCAGCACGGCATCCTCGATCATGCGTGTAGCGATGTTCACGTCGGTCAGCTTCTCGACGTACACGTCGAACGGCAACCGGCAGATCGCGAAGCAAGTCCGGGTATCCTTTTGGAAGCGCCCTTCGACCACCGTCACCCCCACGCTCTTCAGCGCGTCGATATACACCTGGTGACGTGCGATCTTCTGCGGGCTCCACGGCGGCAGAGACGTGAAGTACAGCACCTTCTCGAGGCGGTGGCCAGGAAGGAGGAGCGATTCCGACAGCGCGTGCAGGTCGAGCCATCGGTACGCGCGCGCCTTGCTGTGCTCCTTAAGCCCGTGGTACAGGTTGAACCCGTCCACGTAGACGGTGACACGCACCGGACGCGCGGCGCCAGCGTCCGAGGCAGCCGTGGGCGGCGCGGGTGAAGTCGGGTGGGAGGGCTCGAACGGCATAATTCGTAGGGGGCACAACGCAAGTGGCCCGGTGCGCGAGCACCGGGCCACCGCATGGATCGGCGTCCACGAGGGCCGCCGAGGTGATGCTTGTAAAATACAGCGGTCAGCCCTCGCATGCAAGTGGCACACGTGGGTCAGCGAAACATCCCGCGGTGGTAGAGTTGCGGCGCATCCCTGTCCGGGGCGGTGCGTTGCGCGCGATCATTGCCCCGCATCCCGCAGCCGCCGGTGCTCGGCCTGGCGGGCGCGGGCCTGCTGCGCCTCGGCGGCGCGGCCCACGCGCGTGAGGAGCTCCACCAGGCGCTCGTAGTCCACCACCAGGACGCGGTGGTTGGGGCTCGGCACCGCTTCCTGCGCGCGGATGCCGGCCCAGAGCGCGTCGGCGGCCTCGCTCTCGCGCGACTGCTGTATGAGGGCGTTGGAGAGCGCCAGGTGATACGTGGGATTCGAGGGGCGCTGCTGGACCGCCGTCCTCAGGAGCGCCTCCGCATCCCGCCAGCGGCCCTGCCGGCCCAGCGTCGTCGCCTGCTCCCACGAGCGACGGGCCTGCTCCTCCGCCGCGCGCTCCACCTCCTCCGCGCTGGGGGGCGGGGCGGCCGGGGCCGGAAGGGGCGCCGGCGGAGGGGGGGGCGGAGGCGGCGGCATGCACCCGGAGAGCCCGGTCACCAGCAGCGCGAACGTCAGAGTTCGGATCTTCATCGAGCTTCCCAGCATGAGCGTGGTCGGAGCGAGCGTCCCGCGGCAGCAGTCCGGACGGGGTACCCTCCGCCACGAGAACGCGTTCCCCGTGCCAGGCGGGGTGTGGTGACAATTCGGATGTCTTACAACTGAGGGTTTCGTTACAAGGTGCAACATCCGAAATGGGCCCTCGGAGGACGATATGTTGTAAGCGCAGGCGCAGCAACGTGTTTGTAGGAGTCTCTGAGCTGAGATACCAGGGTGACGGTCAGACGCGGGAACGAGCGGCCGCTCACGAGACGGCTTCAGCCGTCTTTGCGTAGTTCCAGCCGGGGGATTCATTTCATCCCCCGGCGTTTTGTTGCAGCCGTTTGATCGCGTTGCGAGTATGTCTTACATGTATGCCGTACAGCCAGCCGCAGCTCGGGAAAGGTGACAGGATGCCGCAGCTCTACGACGAGATCGGCCTCGGGTACGCGCACTACCGGCGCCCGGACCCGCGGATCGGCGCGGCCATACTCGGCGCGCTCGGCGACGCGGCGAGCCTGGTGAACGTCGGCGCTGGCGCGGGATCGTATGAACCGTCTGATCGCGCCGTGATCGCCGTGGAACCGTCGCTGGAGATGATCCGGCAACGCCGGGCGGGGAGTGCGCCGGTGGTGCAGGGCAGCGCGACGGACCTGCCGTTCCGGGACGATGCGTTCGACGCGGCGCTCGCCATTCTGACGGCGCACCATTGGCCCGATCGAGTGCGCGGCCTTGCCGAACTGGCGCGGGTCGCCCGGAGACGGGTCGTCGTCGTCACCTTTGATCCGACGGCGTCGAATTTCTGGCTCGTGGACGACTACTTTCCCGCTATCGGGGAGATCGATCGCCGCAACATGCCGTCCGTCGAGGAGTTGCGAGCGGTGCTGGGGGAGATCGACGTGCGCCCGCTGCCCGTTCCGCACGACTGCACCGATGGCTTTCTCGGGGCATACTGGCGGCGGCCACACGCCTACCTGGACGATGGTGTCCGCGGGGCGATCTCCGCATTCTCGATGATCGGCGAGGTCGAAACCGGGGTGAGCCGCCTGCGCGATGATCTCGAGAGTGGCACGTGGGAGCGCCGGCACGGGGATCTCCTGCGGCGGACCGAGGTCGATCTCGGATACCGTCTCGTGATCGCGCGCCCATGAGCGCGCGCGCCTGAGCCGCCACACCCGGCAGCGCGGCCCGGCACGTGCGCTGCGGTGCGGCGCTCCCCCCGTGCACCCCAACGAAGGCCCAGCGGATGCCACACACCCGATCCATCGCCCTGGCCGCGATGCTGGCCGTCGTGGCCGGCGCCGCCGCGGCGCAGACTCCCCGCGCCGCGAGCGCCGCGCCCCCCGCGCTCTCCGCCATCACCCGAGAGGAGCTCCGCCGCGACCTCTTCGCCATGGCGTCGGACTCCATGCGCGGGCGCGAGGGCGCGACTCAGGATGAGCTGCGCGCCTCCGTCTGGGTGGCGGAGCGCGCACGGCAGGCGGGGCTGCTGCCCGCGGGCGACGACGGCACCTACTTCCAGTTCTTCCCCCTGCGCCGCATACGGCAGACGGCGGCGAGCACCGTGGCCATCGGCGGCGCGCCGCTGGCGCTCTGGGAGGATGCGGTCCTCCTCGCCCCGGTCACCGCGCGGGTGAATGCGCAGGTTGCCCGCGTGGAGGGAGCGGGCGCGGGGGAGCAGGGGCGTGTGGTGGTGGCGCGGCTGAAGGCGCCCTCGCGCGTGCCCCCGCGCGGCGTGAGCCTGTGGGAGTGGCGCTACGCCATGTCCGCCATGCGCGAGCAGAGCATGGCGCTGCGGGCGGGGAACCCCGCCGCCATCGTCCTCGTAGCGGACACGGTCGCCGCGGCCGCCTTCGGGCGGATGCAGCACTGGCAGCGCGAGGGCCTGTACCTGCTGGACGAGCCGCGCGGCACGATGCGCGCCGCCCCCGGACCGCCCGTCTTCCTCGTGCGCCCGGGCGTCATGGAGCGGCTGGCGGACGGCGCCCGCTTCACCGCGGATCTCGCCGTGGAGAGCTTCGTCTTTCCCTCGGTCAACGTGGTGGCGCGCGTGCCCGGCACCGACCCGCGCCTGCGCGCCGAGCACGTGGTGTTCAGCGGCCACCAGGACCACGACGGCATCGGCGAGCCGGTGAACGGCGACTCCATCTGGAACGGCGCGGACGACAACGCCACCGTCAGCGTGGCGCTCCTGGCCATCGGGCGGGCCTTCGCGCGGCGGCCGGGACGGCGGTCGGCGCTCTTCGTGTGGCACGGGGCGGAGGAGCGCGGGCTGCTGGGCTCGTACTGGTACTCCGAGCATCCCACGGTGCCGAAGGAGTCGCTGGTGGCGGTGCTCAACGGCGACATGATCGGCCGCAACCACCCGGACAGCGCGGCGCTCCTGGGCTCCATCCCGCCGCACCGCAACTCCATGGCGCTGGTGGAGATGGCGCTGGAGGCCAACCGCCGCCACACCCGCTTCATCCTCGACAACAGCTGGGACGATCCCGCGCACCCGGAGAACTGGTACTTCCGCAGCGACCACCTTCCGTACGCGCGGGAGGGGGTGCCGGCGATCTTCTTCACCACCCTCCTGCACCCCGACTACCACACGCCGGAGGACGAGCCGGAGCGGATCGACATCGCGAAGCTCACGCGCATGACGCAGTGGATGTATGCGACGGGCTGGGCCGTCGCCAACGCCGCCCAGCGCCCGGCCGTAGACCCGGGCTTCAGACTGGAGCGCTGACTTCGCGCCTGCCCGCGCACGAGTTTCCCGGCGGACCTTGATTCCGCGGAGAACTTGGTGCAGCCTTGTGAACGCGGATATTGGTATGCATCCCTTCGCGTCGTGACATCCGCGGGCGCCGATATGATCTACAAGGTCGTTCTCAACAAGTCGGAAGAAGGGTACAGCGTGAGTTGCCCGGGGCTTCCTGCTGCTGGTCGCAGGGAGACACTGAGGACGAAGCGCTCGACAACATCCGCGACGCGATCGAGGCCTACCTCGAAACTATCGAGGAGATGTCGAGCGGAGGGGATGTCCGTGAAGTTGAAGTTGCTGCTTGAGGTGGGGAAGATTCCAGGGGTAAACCATCTTTGATGCGGTTCGCGCGCTCGAGAAGGCAGGCTTCTCCGTAGTGCGCCAGGGGAAGCACATCGTGATGTCGGACGGGGCGCGCATCCTCACCGTTCCGCGGCACAATCCGGTGAACGCGTTCACCCTCGGCGGGATCGTACCGGCCGCAGGCCTGAGCGTAGCCAGGTTTCGCGATTTGAGCGGGACAAGGCGCGACGATCTCCGTGGCTGATCCTACTTTTGCTTGGAGAACCGCCGCGCCCTACACGGCGGTCGGTGATTTTCGGTTGCTCAGCGGGCACTGGTCCGATCTGGACTGTGGGATTGCGCTTTGCGCAAAGTACGTTTAACGTGAAGGCTCTCGCCCCCGGTTCCGCAGGCCACGTCTCTCCGCCGTTTCGCCAGCTACTTCCGCTGCTTTCATTTCGATAGGCAGAGCGAAGCGGGTCGCCCGGCTGAGTTGCGGGTAACCGTTTCCGCGATGCGCGCCTCCCCAGTGCACCCGTCCGGGCTGCGCTGAACGCCCGATGCAGCGGCTCCCACTGCCGACCGAATTTCCTCTCCGACTGTCGATGTCCCGCTACTCCATGAAGGCGGCCGTGCTGGCCGGGGTGCTGCTGCTGGGCGCCCTGATCCCCGCACTGGCCCAGCAGCGTGACCCCGGCCTGGTGGGTGACGTCAATGGCGACGGCCGAATCACGTCGGCCGACGCCCTTGCCGTTTATGCCTACCTGGCGGGGCGGCCGATCCCGGCCAGCTTCGACGTTCCGGGCCGCGGCGACGCGGACGGCGACGGGCAGATCACCCGCGCGGACGCGGAGCTGATCATGCGCGTGGCGGTG
>DASVTZ010000184.1 GCA_036387335.1 Longimicrobium sp. | reverse complement strand
AGCTTGCCGTCCTGCACCACCTTGCGGTCCTCGCAGTAGCCCGAGACGTACTTCTCGGCCGCGTCCACGTACGAGGAGGTGTTGATCCAGTTGACCGCCTGCGGATCGTAGGTGGTCTCGTCCGGGTTGTTGGGGATGGCGTTGTCGCCCATGAAGCGCTGGGCGATGTTCCAGTCGCCGTCGCGCAGCACGCCGGCCACCACGGCGCCCCGCATGCTCTGCGGGTTGTCGCGCCACGCCTTGGGCCCCATCAGCTTGTCCTCGCCGCGCGAGTAGCCGCACGAGCCCACGATCTCGGCGCGGTACTCCGGGCCGAAGCTCTCGACGAGCTGGCTGTTGAGCGCGGCTAGGAACGCCCCGGCGCCGTCACCCATGATGCCGATGAAGTGGATCCCGTCGCGCGGCTGGGCCTGGCCGTCGTGCAGCCCCCTGGCGAGGGCGGTGAGCCCCGCCATGAGCTGCGAGTTGTCGTCCTGCCGCGCGATCTTGACCTTGATCCCCTGCTTCTCCATCAGCGAGCCCTCGGTGGTCACCGGGCCGCCGTTGCTGTAGAGGCACCCCATCTGGGAGTTCCACGCCCAGAAGTTGACGCGCACCTCGGGAGCGCCGGGGAGCGCCGCCGGCTTGTCGCTGGGGAGGCCGGCGAACTCGGCCCCGCCCACCAGCGCGTCGGAGCCGGCGTCCAGCCCCTCGATCTTCTCCGGCACTACGGAGCCCAGGATCTCGCGCCCGTAGCCGTTCATGGCGGCGTAGCGCAGGCCGAGGCCCACCACCAGGATGACGGCCAGGCCGCCCAGCACTCGGACCGTCTTCTGGCCCGTGGAAGTCAGTTTCATCGTGGCCCTGCGGATAGGAGTTGGTTGGTTGAAACGAGGGCGCCCTTACGCCTTCGGGCGCCGGACCGCGCTGCGCCAGCGGTCTTCCGGCGACGCGGTGCCGGGCTGCGGCACCGCGGGGGCCCCGGCCGGGAGCGCCGCACGCCCGCGGCCGTCCGGGTTGGCCAGCTCGGCGGCCGTGACCTTCTTCTCCGCCTCGGCGAGCTGCGCGAGGCCCTCCTGGCGGAAGGCCATCTGGTTCAGGTCCACCGCGTGGTCGAAGTCGGTCAGGTCGATCAGCGTCTGCAGCTCTCCCAGACGCTTCTCGTAGTCGTCGCGGATGCGCTCGGCGGCCATGTCGCGCACCTCGGCCAGGTCGCTGTCGCCAAAGATCCCCTGCGCCGCCGTCGTCGCCGCCTGCACGGCGCCGGTGATGGCGTGCTTGTCCTGCAGCTGGTTCGCCTCGTCCTCGGCCGTCTGGATGTGGTAGTCGGCGCGGCGGAGGACGCGCTGCAGCAGCTTCTCGATGTTCTCCACCTGCCCGACCATCGACTGGTACTCCTGGATGTCGCGCGTGCGGCGCGCGGCGATCTCGGCGTGGGCGTTGAGCCCGTCCTCGTCGGACTGCCCCTTGGCGGCGGCGGCCAGGCGGAGCGCCTGCTGCCGCTCCTTTTCGCTCTTCTGGACCTTGGCCTCCACCATCCGCTTCACCCCCACGATGCGCCCCAGGCGGTCCTGGATCACCTCGCGGCGCTCCTTCATCTGCTTCACGAAGGCGTGGAGAATGGAGACCGGATCGAGCTCGATGAAGTTGGAGGTGATCCAGCGCGAGATCATCTGCAGCATGTAGAAGAGGAGCGTCCGCGGACGATCCCACACGAAGACGATGCAGTAGAGCAGCGCGATGGCGCCCACCAGGAACGCCAGGTACAGCGTGTTCTCGGCGATCTGGATGAGCGTGGGAAGGATGCGGACGAAGCCCCACGCCAGGAGGATTCCCAGGGCGGCCACGATGCCCATCCCTACCTTCCCTTCGGGGCGCTCCCAGAAGGTGCGGCGCGGGCGCGGTGCGGCTGGAGTTTCCATCGTCGGGCTCAGGCGTTGGGGGTAAGGAACGGGGCGACGCGGGCGCGCTCGGCGGCGAGCTCGGCGTGCACGGCTGCGTACGACGACGCGAAGCGGGCGGACGACGCGTCCAGCGCCGCGCGGGTTTCGTGGAGGTTCTTCTCCAGCTCGGCGGCGCGGGCCTCCAGGGTGCGGATCTCCTCCTGGCGCCGCGCGATCTCCTTGCGCGTCTTCTCGATCTCGCTCTGCGCCCCGCCCACCGACTGGTCGGACTCGGTCTTCACGGCGCGGTCGAAGGCGCTCTTCTCGCCGTCCAGAATGCGCATGCGGTCGTCGATGGCCGCGGCCACGGCGGCGGCGTCCACCCCGTGGCTCGCCTTTGCGGCCGAGAGGGCGGCCTGCACGCGCTGCATGGGATCGGGGACCACGGAGAGCGCGTCGAACAGGGCGCGGAACTGCGCGTAGGCGGGCTTGCCGCTCGCCCCCACCGCCGCCTGCAGCTGCTTGACGAACTCCGGATCGGGCGCGGCCTGCGCGGGCGCCGCCGCCGTCGCGGGCGCGGCGGGCGCGGCGTACTGAGCAGGCGCCGGAGCCGCCGGGCGCGGCGGAAAGCCGACCGTCGCGTCGGAACGATCTTCCTCCTCGAACTCCACAAAGGTGCCGAGGGCGTCCTTGCTGGCGTCCTTGATCTTGTCGAAGAATCCGCTCATGGGGTTGGGCTTCGGCCCGCGCGCGCCGCCTGGCCGTGCGGAGCCGCTCCTGAGGGGTGGAGGGGTCGGGTGGGATGACGCACAGGATCCGGGCGGCCTGGGACGGCCGCACGCGTGGATGCACGCGAGCGGCTTAAGATGATGCAGAAATTACGATTTGGGTAGACCCTGGTTTCAATTGGTCTGAAAGGCCCCCTCCCCCCGGCCCCCTCCCCCGCCTGCGGGGGCGCAGGGCGGGTGA
>DASVTZ010000183.1 GCA_036387335.1 Longimicrobium sp. | reverse complement strand
ACCTCGTTCGGGGTTTGCTGGTTCGTCTGTGGGCGCCCTCCGCGCGCCACGCAAGCCCCCTTTCTAGCACGGAAGATGGCCCGGCGCAAGGACAAACGATGTAACATCACTGCGAAGAAGTGCTAAGTGCCAAGTGCCAAGTGCCAAGTGCCTGGTACGCCCGCCCCCCGTCTTTTGTCATCCTGAGGAAGCCGCCCGACCGATCCCCGCCTCGCTCCACACTCCTGCGGCGCCCGAAGGATCTAGCCAGCGAGGCAGGAGGACGGCGCCGGTCCACGGACTTCTCGCCACGCGCAGTAGATCCTTCACTCCGCGCCAAAGGTTGGAGCACCAGAAGGGACTGAGCCGCGCGTCGCTCAGGATGACAGGGGGGTGCTACCGTGGCGTCCGGCTCCCCATTCCGTGCCTGGCGCCCAGTGCCCAGTGCCTCCCCCCTTTTGTCATCCTGAGGAAGCCGCCCGACCGATCCCGCCGTCACACCACACTCCGGCGGCGCCCGAAGGATCTAGCCGGCGAGGCAGGAGGACGGCGCCGCGCCACGGGCCCCTCGCCACGCGCAGTAGATCCTTCACTCCGCGCCAAACGTTGGAGCATCGGAAGGAACTGAGCCGCGCGTCGTTCAGGATGACAGAAAAAGGGGGGCGACAAAAAGAGGGTTCCCCATTCCCCATTCCCCATTCCCCATTCCCCATTCCCCCAACTGCCGCCTCGCCTCCCAATCCACCAGCGGCGCATCGACAATCGCCTCCTGCACCGCGTCGGCGATGGCGCGGCGCAGCCCGACGTGCTTCTGGTTCTCGGCGGTTGGGTTCACGCGGTTGGTGAGGATGATGACGAAGAGACCGCGCTCCGGATCGATCCAGAGCGACGTGCCCGTGTACCCCGTGTGGCCGAAGGAGCGCGGCCCGAAGTACCGTCCCGCGCTGGAGTGATCGGAGGGCGTGTCCCAGCCCAGCGCGCGGCTCGCCCCGCGCCCCTGCGGCGCCGTCCAGCGCGCCACCGTCTGCGGGCGGAGGATGCGCACGCCGTTGTACTCGCCGCCGTTCAGCAGCATCTGCGCGAAGACGGCCATGTCGCGCACGCTGCTGAAGAGCCCCGCATGCCCCGCCACCCCGCCGATGGCCCAGGCGTTGGCGTCGTGCACCTCGCCCCAGATCAGCCCCCCGCGGTCCGCCGCCACCTCGGTCGCCGCGGTGCGCGGGCGGAGCGCGGCGCCTGGGTTCCAGCGCGTGTCGCGCATCCCCAGCGGGCGGAAGACCTGCTCGTCCGCGACCATGTCCAGCGTCCTGCCGGTCAACCGCTCGATGATGAACCCCGCCAGCACCATGTCCCAGTCGCTGTAGACGGTGCGCGTGCCGGGGGCGAAGCGCAGCGGCCGCTGGCTGATCTGCTGGAGGTACGCCTCGCGGCCGCGGAACTGGCGGTGCAGCGGTGCCCCGGCCTCCATCCCGCCGGTGTGCACCATCAGCATCCGCACGGTGATCCCCGCCTTGGCGGAATCGTTGAACTCGGGGAGGTACGAGGCTACCGTGCGGTCCAGGTCCAGCAGCGAGTCCTGCTCCATCCGCATGGCGACGGTGGTGGTCGCGATCACCTTGGTGAGCGACGCCAGGTCGAAGAGCGTGCTGTCGTTCACCGCGGGCGAGCCCTCCGGCCGGTCGATGCGGCCGTACGACGCCATGTGCACCAGCCGCCCGTGCCGCCCCACCGCCACCGCGATGGCCGGCGCCGTCCCGTTGGCGATCGCGTCGTTGGCGATGGAGTCGAGCCGCGCGGGGAGCGTGGCCAGCATGCCGACTTCCCGCGGCGACGCCGGCGTCAGCACCGCCACGGGCGCCAGCATGGGCGTGGGTGTGGGCACGGCCACCGGCCGCGGCGCGGCGCACGCGGCGGCGAGGGGGAGCAGTGCGAGCGCGGTGCGGCGCATCTCGGAAGTCGGTTGAGGGGAGTGTTTCCCTATCCTAGACCCCCGCGCCCCCCGCGTCAAACCACCCCGCGTCGTCAGAACCGTGCATCTGCCCGCGTTCACTGAACGTCCTTCCGACCGCATCGGACGCCCGCCGAACAGCGGGACGCCGGCCACGCGCACCATCCAAGACGTTTCCTCACAAGCGGTTGCGGCTCCAGCAAACGACGGCACGTGCGCTGCCTGACGCTTACGATGGGCCGCACTTCCTCTCTCTCACCTCACGAGACTCCATGAAGCCCATCATCATCCTCGCACTCCTCGCACTCGCCGCCTGCTCTGGCGGAACGAGCGGCGAGGCGACGTCCGGCAACGACGTGATGCAGATGGACCGCGCGCCTTCGCCCCCGATGCAGAACGAGGGGGCGCCCGCGGCATCCGCACCCGGAGGCCGGCAGGCGAGCGGCGGTGAAAGCGTGGAGCAGGTGGCGGCGCTGGAGATCTCGCCGCCGCGCCCCCCCGCCCTCGCTGATTCTGGCAGCGTCGCGCCGAGCATGCTGATCCGCACGGGGGAAGCGTCAGTGGAGGTGGACTCGGTGGAGCTGGCGGTGGCGCGGGTGCAGGAGATGGCGCGGCGGCTCGGCGGATACGTGGGGAACACCTCCGTCAGCGGCGGCGAGGAGGCGACGAGGTCCGCCACGCTGGAGGTCAAGATCCCCGCCGCGCGCTTCGACCAGGCGGTGAGCGGACTGCGCCCGCTGGGCAAGGTGGAGAGCGTGGAGGTGCAGGCGCAGGACGTGGGCGAGGAGTACGTGGATCTCTCCGCCCGCACGGCCAACGCACGGCGGCTGGAGGAGCGGCTGCTGGGCCTACTCGCCACGCGCACCGGGAAGCTGGAGGACGTGCTGGCGGTGGAGCGCGAGCTGGCCCGCGTGCGCCAGGAGATCGACACGCAGGAGGGGCGCCTCCGCTTCCTCCGCTCGCGCGCGGCGGTGAGCACGCTCAACGTGACCGTGCACGAGCCCCGCGCGCTCGTGGGCGACTATCCGCGCGACCGGCCCATCCGCGAGGCGTTCCGCGATGCGTGGCGCAACTTCATCGGCTTCATGGCGGGACTGATCGCGTCGCTCGGCTTCTTGATCCCGCTCGGCCTCATCCTCGCCGCCATCGTCTGGCTCTTGCGCCGCTGGCGTCGCCGCCGCACCCGTCCGGCGCCCCCGGCCCCGCGCCCGCCATCCGATCCTCCTGGCGCGTAGCAGCCACATCGCGCCCCAGGCGCCGCGGCTCAATGCCTGAATTGGTGGAAATGGTCTCACGCAAAGGCGCGAAGGCGCAAAGAAAGGGATTCTGTGTCTTTTCTTCGCGTCTTCGCGCCTTTGCGTGACATCCTGGTCCTTTTACTTCCGTCGAAAACGCTTGCGCGAAACCGGACGGTCGCTTATAGTAGGGACCGATCGGTTTCAACGTCGAGCGAGGAGCGATGGGCAAGGGCGAGCTGACGCGTGAGAGGATCGTGGCGACCGCCGCTCGGGTGTTCAACGAGCGGGGGTTCGCCGGCGCGTCCATGGCGGACCTGATGGAGGCGACGGGGCTGCAGAAGGGCGGGATCTACCGCCACTTCGAGAGCAAGGAGGCGCTGGCGCTGGTAGCCTTCGAGCACGCCATTTCGCTGATGGCCGGGCGCTTCACCGCCGCGCTCGAGGGGCAGCACCACGCGGTGGACCGGCTGCACGCCATGATCTCCGTCTTCGAGGGAATTCAGGACGATCCGCCGGTCCCGGGCGGGTGCCCCATGATGAACGCCATGATCGAGAGCGACGACGCGTACTCGCCGCTCCGCGACCGGGCGCGCAACGCCATGGACGGGCTCACCGGCTTCCTGCACCGCATCACCGCGCGCGGCATCGACCGCGGCGAGATCCGCGCGGATGTGGAACCGGAGGCGCTCGCCACGCTGATCGTCGCCACGCTGGAGGGGGCGCTCGCGATGGCCCGCTTCTACGGCCGGCGCGATCCCATGCGGCACGCCGTCGAGCACCTGCGGCGGCACCTGGACGGGAGCGTCCGCGCCTGACTCGCGCGCCGCTCCCTTTTTTTGTCCACGTAGAGACCGAGCGGTCTCAAAGACACCCGGAGGCAGCGATGGAAAGCTACGACGCGATCGTGGTGGGCGGCGGGCCGGGCGGCTACACGGCGGCGATCCGGCTGGCGCAGCTCGGCAAGCGCACGCTGTGCGTGGAGCGCGAGTCGCTGGGCGGCGTATGCCTCAACTGGGGGTGCATCCCGTCGAAGGCGCTGATCACGGCCGCGGGGACGCTGGAGCGCATCCGCAGCGCCGGCGCCATGGGGATCAGCGCGGGGGAGCCAGCGATCGACTTCGCCGCCACGCAGCGGTGGAAGGACGGCATCGTGGAGCGCCTCACCGGGAGCGTGGGGACGCTGATCCGCGCCAACGGCGGGGAGTACGTGATGGGCGACGCGCGCCTCCTGGACGCGCATACCGTGGAGGTGACGGCGGCGGATGGCACCCGCGCGCGCTACGAGGCGCGCGAGGCCATCGTCCTGGCGACGGGTGCGCGGGTCGCCTCCATCCCGGGCTTCGAGCCGGACGGCGAGCGCGTGCTCACTGCAAAGGAAGCGGTCAGCCTCCGCTCCGTCCCGCGCTCGCTGGTGGTGGTGGGCGGCGGGGTGATCGGGATGGAGCTGGGGATGATGTACCAGAAGCTCGGCGCGCGCGTCACCGTCGTCGAGGTGACGGACGGCATCCTCCCGGGCGTGGAGCCGGAGCTGTCGGCGGTGGCGGCGCGGCGCTTCAGGAAGCGCGGCGGCGTCATTCTGGCCCCCGCGCGCGCGGCGGGGTGGGAGCCGGCCGGCGACGGCGTGCGCGTGCTGGTGGAGCACGGCGGCCGCACGGAGACGGTGGAGGCGGAGCGGGTGCTGGTGGCGGTCGGCTTCCGGCCGAACACGGCGGGGCTGGGGCTGGCGGAGGTGGGCGTGCGGCTGGACGAGCGCGGGCACGTGGCCACCGACCGCTCCACCCGCACCAGCGTGCCGGGAATCTACGCGGTGGGCGACGTCACGGGCGGGCCCTACCTCGCCCACAAGGTGTTCCGCGAGGGTGAGATCGCGGCGGAGGTGATCCACGGCCGCAACGTGGGGCGCGATTGGTACGCGATGCCCGCCGTCATCTTCACCGACCCTGAGATCGCCACCGTCGGGCTCACCGAGGCGGAGGCGCGCGCCGCGGGGCACGACGTGCGGGTGGGGCGCTTCCCCTTCGCCGCGTCCGGGCGGGCGCTCTCCGTGGGGGAGACGGAAGGGTTCGTCAGGGTCGTATCCAGCCGCGACCGCGTGCTGGGGGTGGGGATCGTGGGCCCGGAGGCAAGCGAGCTGATCGCCGAGGCCGCGCTCGCCATCGAGCTGCAGGCGGCGCCGGAGGACATGGCGCTCACCATCCACCCGCATCCCACGCTGGGCGAGGGGGTGCTGGAAGCGTTCAAGCACTCGCTGGGCGAGGCAGTCCATATCATGAACCGAGGCGGCCGGTCCGCGGCCCCGCGGCCGGCGCTCGCCGGCGTCTGAACCAGGAGGAGAGCGATGTCACAGGGATACATCATCGACGCGGTGCGCACCCCGCGCGGCCGGGGCAAGCGCGGCAAGGGCGCGCTCACCGACATCCATCCACAGGAGCTCCTCGCCCAGACGCTGCGCCGGCTGGCCGAGCGCACCGGCACCGACCCCGCCGAGGTGGACGACGTGGTGGTGGGGTGCGTGAGCCAGGCGGGGGAGCAGGGCGCCAACATCGCTCGCCAGGCGGTGCTCCTGGCCGACTGGCCGCTGCACGTGGGCGGCGTGTCGCTCAACCGCTTCTGCGGATCGGGACTGCAGGCCGTGAACTTCGCGGCGATGGGGGTAATGAGCGGCGCGCAGGACCTCGTGGTGGGCGGCGGCGTGGAGAGCATGTCGCGCCAGCCGATGGGCTCCGACGGCGCGCAGGGCGACGGGATGAACCCGCACCTCCGCCGCCGCCACTTCCAGGTGCCGCAGGGGATCAGCGCCGACCTGATCGCCACGCTGGAGGGCTTCACGCGCGAGGAGCTGGACGCCTTCGCGCTGGAGAGCCAGCGCCGCGCGGCGGTCGCACAGCGGTCGTGCCACTTCGGCCGCGCCCTCTTCCCCGTCACGGACCCGGATACGGGCGACGTGGCGCTGGAGCGCGATGAGTTTCCGCGCCCCGAGACGACCATGGAGGCGCTGGCGGCCCTCCCCCCCGCCTTCACCGAGCTGGGCGCAACGCCGGCCGGGCCGAACGGCGAGACTATGGACGAGCTGATCCTGCAGCGCTATCCGCACGCCGCGCGGGTGGAGCACCTGCACACCGCCGGCAACTCGAGCGGCATCGTCGATGGAGCCGCGGCCGTGCTCCTGGCCTCGGAGGGGTACGTGCGGCGCACGGGGGTGAAGCCGCGCGCGCGCATCCGCTCCATGGCCGTGTACGCGGAGGACCCGCTCATCATGCTCACCGCCCCCACCGAGACCGCGCGCAAGGCGCTGCGCAAGGCGGGGATGGAGACGGGCGACGTGGACCTGTGGGAGATCAACGAGGCGTTCGCCGCCGTCCCGCTGCAGGTGATGCGCAACCTGGCGCTCGACCCGGAGCGGGTGAACGTCAACGGCGGCGCCATCGCGCTCGGCCATCCGCTTGGCGCCACGGGGGCGATGCTCCTGGGCACGGCGCTGGACGAGCTGGAGCGCCGCGGCCTCGCCACCGCGGTCGTCACCCTCTGCATCGCGGGCGGCCAGGGCGTGGCGACGATCATCGAGCGGGTGTGAGCTCCCCTTGCACCGCGACCCCCGCGGCGGCAACGTGAGAGCCGGCAGTTCGTCATTCCCGCGGCGGAGGGTAGTGCGATGAGAGTGCTGGTGATCGGTGCGACGGGGACCATCGGGAGCGCGGTGGCGGACGCGTTCGGCGAGCACGAGGTGATCCGCGTGGGAAGCAGGAGCGGCGACGTACAGGCCGACATCTCGCGCCCCGAATCGATCCGCCAGCTTTTCGAAAAAGTGGGCGAAGTGGACGCCATGGTGTCGTGCGCGGGGAGCGCGCGCTTCAACCCGCTGGCGGAGCTGAGCGACGACGACTTCGCCTTCAGCCTGGCGAACAAGCTGATGGGGCAGGTCAACCTGGTGCGGCTGGGGATGGAGCACGTGCGCGACGGCGGCTCCATCACCCTCACCAGCGGCATCCTGAGCCAGGTGCCGATCCCGGGGAGCGCGGCCATCAGCATGGTGAACGCGGGTGTGGAGGCGTTCGCGCGCGCCGCCGCACTCGAGGCTCCGCGCGGCATCCGCGTCAACACCGTGAGCCCGCCCTGGGTGAGCGAGACGCTGGTGCAGATGGGGCGCGACCCGTCCGGCGGCCTCCCCGCGGCGACCGTGGCGAAGGCGTACCTCAGCAGCGTCCACGACGACGTCAACGGCACCGTCATCGACGCGCGCCGCTTCGCGTGACGGGCGGCACACCTCTCAAAATCGGCATCGTCGACCAGTCCCCCGTGCCCACCGGCGGCACGGGGGCGGAGGCGGTGCGCGACACGCTGGAGCTGGCGCGGCTGGCGGAGCGCCTCGGCTACTCGCGCTACTGGCTGGCCGAGCACCACAGCACCAACTCGTTCGCGGGCTCCGCGCCGGAGGTGCTGATTCCCATGGTCGCCGCCGCCACGACGACGCTGCGGGTGGGCTCCGGCGGCGTGCTGCTGCCGCACTACTCTCCCTTCAAGGTGGCGGAGCAGTTCCGCGTGATGGAGGCGCTCTTCCCCGGCCGCATCGACCTGGGCATCGGACGGGCGCCGGGGGGCGATGCGCGCGCGGTGATGGCGCTGGGCTACGGGCGCAGCATCTCCATCGAGCACTTCCCGCAGCAGGTGGCGGAGCTGATCGGCTGGCTGGAGAACTCGTACGACAAGCGCCACCCCTGGGGCCGCGTGCGCGCCATGCCCCGCGGCGACACCATCCCGCAGCTCTGGCTCCTGGGTTCCGGCGGCGGCAGCGCGGGGTACGCGGCGCAGATGGGGCTCGGCTTCACCTTCGCCCAGTTCATCAGCGGCGAGGACGGCGCCCCCACCCTCCGCGCCTACCGCGAGCGCTTCCTTCCGGGCGCGCACCTAGCCGCCCCGCGCGCCTCCCTCGCCATCGGCGTCATCTGCGCGGACACGGACGACGAGGCGCGGCGCCTCTCCTCCTCGCTGGAGATCTGGCGCCGCCGCATCGCCATCGGGCGCGACCGGGGCATCCCCTCTCCCGACGAGGCGCTGCGCGAGCTGGGCGAATCGTGGCGCCTCCCCGACCTCGGCACCGAGGGCGCCCGCGCCGTCGTGGGCGACCCCGCGCACGTCTCCGCCGAGCTCCGCCGCCTCGCCGCCCGCTCCGGCGTGGACGAGGTGCTCGCCGTCACCGTGACCCACGACCACTCCGCCCGCCTCCGTTCCTACGAGCTGCTCGCCCAGGCGCTGGAGCTCACGCCGGCATAAACAGCGGGCCTCACGCGGAGACGCGGAGACGCAGAGAGAACCACCAAGAGCTTTTTTTCTGTGGCTTGCGGTTCCTTCTGTGTTCTCTGTGTGAGGCTTTTCTCTGTTGTTCTCCCTCCGTGTCTCCGCGCCTCCGCGTGAGACCTGTTTTCACGATGCCTGCGCCCCGCGGCGCCAGCTTTGCAGGAACCACTCACCTTCGTGCGCTACGGCGATGAGGAGGAGCTGGCACGGCGCGCGGCGCTGGCGCTGGACCATTCGCGGCTTTACCGTGAGGCGCTGGCCGCCAACCAGACCAGGGCGGACTTCCTGGCCACCATTTCACCCTCCGCCCCCCAGCCTCGTGATGCGCCCGAAGCCGCAACCCGGAGTGGCAGGATGATCGAACAACGGCGCCAGCAATCCAGGCAGGTCACCGGCCGGGTCGCCGCCTGGTCGTGGTGGAAGCTGCTGCTGATCGCGATCTTGGTGATTCCGGGTGCGGTGGCGCTCGCGTACAACACCTCGGGGGTCGCGGAGGTCTTCCGCCCCCCCGCGGGCCCGCCGGACACGCTCAGGCACGTGGGCGCCCCGCTCCCCAAGCCGCCCATCCTGGTGGAGGCGCGCTACCTGCGCCGCGCGGTCATCAAGGAATCGCCGCGCGAGGCGGAGCTCACCACGCTGATGGAGCGCTACAACGTCACCCGGCCCCTGGCGCGCCGCATCTTCGACGCAGCCCTCGCGCAGCGCATCGACCCCGAGCTGGCCTTCCGCCTCATCCGCGTGGAGAGCGTCTTCGACGCGGACGCGGGCAACATGGGCGCCCTGGGCCTCACGCAGGTGATGCTGGGCACCGCCACCGACATCGACCCCGAGATCGACACCCCCGCCGAGCTGCTGGACCCCGACAACAACATGCGGGTGGGCTTCACCAACCTGCGCAACATGATCGAGCTCTTCGACGGCGACGTGCGCCTGGCGGTGATCGCCTACAACCGCGGCGAGGTGGCCGTGCAGCGCGCCCTCCGCCGCGGCAAGGACCCCGAGAACGGCTACGGCGAGCGCGTCCTCGGCCCCCGCCACCACGGCGGCCAGCGCTACACCGGAAAGGGCCTGCTCCCCGCCACGGCGACGGCGAGTACGTCGCAGTAGGGGGGGCGGAGCCCCCTCCCCCGCTCGTCAACTCGCGGCCCCTCCCCCAAAACTGCCTGGGGGAGGGGCGTACGCATGCATGCGTGTGCGGATGCGGGGAACGTCGCGCGGGATGGCACGGGCGTCCCTACGGGTTTCGGTGCGCGTAGACCATTCCTGCGGCGCACCGGTCCCGTAGGGGCGTGATTTATCGCGCCCGTGCCCGCCCGCTCTCCGTGCCTGCCTATTACCACGATGCCGGTAGGGGCGGACCTGCGTGTCCGCCCACCCTACGCCGGGCCCTTGACCACGGCCGCGGCGCACCGGAATCCGTCGGGGCGTACGCACACATCTGCCTGCGGCGCATAGGACGGCGCGCGGTATGGCACGGGCAGACACGCAGGTCTGCCCCTACGGGTTCCCGGCCGCATTTGCGGGCGACGGTGCGGCGTCGGGCACGGGCGCGATGAATCGCGCCCCTACCGGATCTGTGCACCGCACACGAAGTTCTCCCCCTCACCGCCCTGCGCCCCCGCAGGCGGGGGAGGGGGCCGGGGGGAGGGGGCCCGCCGTTACCCGCGCCCGCCTTCACCGCTATATTCCTACGTCGCACCCAACCCGCCGCCACGCCAGAACATCCGATGCCCAACCGCCTCCCCCGCGCCCTCCGGCTCGCGACGACCGCGGCCACGTTACTGAGCCTCCCCGCGAGAGCGCAGGAGATCACCCTGCGCGCGCCCACGGAGAGCGCGCGCGTGTACGCGCGCGACGGGTCGCTGATCGCGGAGCTGGGGCCGCAGGTGCGCACGGTGATCGCCATGCGCACGCTGCCCCGATACGTGCCGATGGCATTCGTGGCGGTGGAGGACCGCAGGTTCTTTGAGCACGCGGGGGTGGACCCGCGCGCCGTAGCGAGGGCGCTGCGCAACACGCTGGGCGGCGACCGCGAGGGGGCGTCCACCATCACGCAGCAGCTGATCGGGGCGATGTACCCGGAGCGGGTCAACCGGCAGGAGCAGACCGCCGAGCGCAAGCTGCGCGAGATGCGGCTGGCGCTGGAGCTGGAGCAGCGGCACGGCAAGGAGCGCATCCTGGAGTCGTACCTCAACTGGATCTACTTCGGCCATGGCTGGTACGGCATCGAGTCGGCGGCGCGGCACTACTTCGGCAAGGGCGCGGCGCAGCTCAGCATCGAAGAGGCGGCGATGCTGGCCGCGCTCCCCAAGGGCCCCGGCGTCTACTCCCCCAAGATCAGCCCGGCGCGGGCGCTGGAGCGGCGCAACCTGGTGCTGGACCTGATGGCGCAGAACGACGTCATCACGCGCGCGCAGGCCGCGGCCGCGAAGCGCACCGCCATCCGCCTGGCGCCCAACCACGGCTACTCCGCGCGCCCGCAGTGGGCGATCGAGCAGGCGAAGCAGATCCTGGCGCAGCGCGTGGGCCCGCAGTACGGCACCACCGGCGCCCGCGTGTGGACCACCATCGACCCCGCCGCGCAGAACGCCGCCGACAGCGCCCTCGTGCGCGGGCTGGCGCGCATCGAGCGCGAGGCGTGGTACCGCGGGCCCCGCATGGGAGCGCCCGGCACGGCGAGCGCCACCGGCACCACCTACCTGCAGGGCGCCATCGTCACGGTGGACGCGAGCACCGGCGAGATCCTGGCGATGGTGGGCGGGCGCAACTTCGAGGAGTCGCACTTCAACCGGGTGACAGCCGCGCGCCGGCAGCCGGGCTCGTCGTTCAAGCCGCTGGTGTACGCCGCCGCGCTGGAGCAGGGCGCCACCCCGGCCACCATGATGATGGACACCGCGCTCCGCATCGTCATGCGCGGCAGCGCGGTGTACTCGCCGCGCAACTCGGACGGGCGCTTCCGCGGGCCCATCTCGGTGCGCGACGGGCTGGTGGAGTCGGTCAATACCGTGGCCGTGCAGCTCGCGCAGACGATGGGGTGGCAGACGCTCCCGGCGATCGCGGCGCGCTTCGGCATCAGGTCGCAGGTGCAGCCCTACCCGTCGTCCGCCATCGGCGCGAGCGCGGTGGCGCCGCTGGAGATGGCGGCGGCGTACACGGCGTTCGCCAACAACGGGATGCGCGTGGAGCCCTTCCTGGTGCGGCGCGTGATGGACGGCGCCGGGCGCGTGGTGTACGACGGGCGCGGGCGCGGGGTGCGCACCCTCTCCCCCGCCCTCGCCTTCGTCACCACCGACCTGCTGCGCGACGCGGCCGAGCGCGGCACCGGGCGCGAGGCACGCACGCGCCTCCCGTCGCGCGTGCCCATGGCGGGGAAGACGGGCACCACCAACGACGGCACCGACGTCTGGTACGTGGGCTACACGCCGGAGATGGTGACGGCGGTGTGGCTGGGCTTCGACCGGCCGCGCTCCATCGGCCGGGATGCGTTCGGCGGCACCCTGGCCGCGCCCATCTGGGGGGAGATGATGCGCTCCGCCTACGCCCGCCGCCGCTCCCCCGCCCCCTGGGCGATGCCGGCCGGCGTCGTCGCCGTGGCGGCGGACGCGGTGACGCGGCGCCCCCTCACCGGCACCTGCCCGGCCGCGGCAGCCCGCCGCGAGTACTTCATCGCCGGCACCGAGCCCGCGGGCGCATGCCGCGTGATGGGTGGCCGCGTGGTCGCCCCCGCCCGCCCCGTCCCCGACTCCCTGGCTCCCGACTCGCTTGCCCCTCAGCCGGACACCTCGGCTCCGTAAAACAGCATTACTCACGCAGAGGCGCAGAGACGCAGGGAGAGAACAACAGAGAAAACCTTTTTGCGGTTCTCTCTGTGTCTCTGTGTCTCTGTGTGAGCCATGCAGTTGCGGCTCTCTTCCGCGTCTCCGCGCCTCCGCGTGAGCCTTCCGTCAGCGCTCATGCGGTTCACCCCTCCGCGTGGAGCTCCTCGATCAGCTTGGCGACGGGGGAGGTGAAGGCTGCGCTCTTCCAGTACTCGGTGTGGCTGAGGGGGGTCAGGCCCTTGATGCCGCCCACGTTGATCTCGCGGTCCTCGTCCACCGTGCGGGCGTAGGAGCGGTCGAAGCCGTCGCTCAGCGGCTTCAGCGGCCAGCCGAGCACGTCGTCGCGGTCGAAGAAGTTGATCCACCGGAAGCGTGGATTGGGGCGCTCGATGGCCACGATCTTGGGAAGGCCCGATACGAAGAGCGGGATGTTGCAGCCGCAGGTCAGGAGGTAGCGCGCCGTCCCCAGCCGCTGGAACTCCGTCGCCGGCGCGCCGCCGTGCCAGATCCCGATCCCCTTCGCCGCGTCCCAGATGTAGTCCGAGATCACCTGGCAGCCGAGCGAATGGGCGATCACCACGGTCGGCCCGTCCTCGCCGCCCAGCTTCTCGCGCAGCGCGTCGAGGCGGCCGCGGATGTAGTGGTGCACCTTGCGGTATACGGCGTCGGCGGGGTCCGGGCGCCCCACGTAGGTGGTCGCGTCGCTGAAGTAGTACAGAAAGAACTTGCGCAGCCCGTGCATGTCGATCTGGCGGTCGCGCATCGCCTCCCACACCTGGTCCTGCCGCCCCTGGATCAGGCCGCTGAACCAGATGGACTCGTACACGACGTCGCTTCTGACCTCGTCGGAGAAGCGCTGGTCGAGCTCCGCCCTGAGATGGCTGTCGAAGTCCTCCTCCTGCTCGCCCATCCCGTGAATCGTCAGGACACCGATCTTTGGCATACGCCTTCTCTCCGGCCGCGATTGAACGTCAGGGAGCCTGCACCACTACGGGCGCGCTCTGGTTCCCCAGCCGGTCCACGCCGGAGACGGCGACTGCGCGCAGCGGCAGAGAGTCGGCCGCCAACGCGTGCGACCGTGCGCCGCCGGGGAGGATGGCGGTGCGCCAGCGGTCGCCGTGGCGCGACTGCACCACCCAGCGCGCGGGCGGAGCGCCCGCGCCGGGGGTGAAGCGCACCGTGGACCCCTCCAGCGCCACCGCCGGGCGCGACGGGGCGCGGCCGCCCAGCCAGGGCGTGGCGGGGATGAGCGCCGGCTCGCGGTAGGCGTCGTTGGTGAGGCGGTCCACCAGCGAGTCGGGGTTCTGCATGAAGATCTTCATGCTGAAGTGCACGTTCCCCGTGGCGCCCGCCTGGCCGCGCGTGATGTAGATCTGCTCGATGATCTCGTCGGTGCGCCAGTTCCCCTCGGTGGCGTTCCCCACGCGGCTGGTGAAGTTGCCGGGCCACATGTGCCGGGCGTGCACGTTCTCGCCGATCCACCACCCCAGGAGCACGGGGTAGCTGACGCCGGTGCGCGCCGTCTGCCAGTAGAGCTGCGGGGTGAAGTAGTCCACCCACCCCTCGCGCAGCCACTTCCGCGAGTCCGCGTAGAGCTCCTGGTACGCGTCGAAGCCGGTGATCTGCGGCGGATAACCGGGGCGCCACACGCCGAAGGGCGAGATCCCCACCTGCACCCACGGCTTCTCGCGCTTCACCGTGCGGTACATCTCCTCCACGAAGCGGTCCACGTTGCTGCGCCGCCAGTCGTCGCGCCCCAGACGCCCGCCGCCGCGCTGGTAGCGCGCGTACGAAGAGTCGTCCGGAAAGTCGATCAGCTTGCCGGCCGCGTCGCGCTCCTTGTACGGGTAGAAGTAGTCGTCGATGTGCACGCCGTCCACGTCGTAGCGGCGCACCACGTCGCGGATCACGGCCAGCGAATGGGCGCGCACCGAGTCCTCGCCGGGGTCCATCCACAGGTGCCGGCCGTACGCGCGCACCAGCCCCGGGCGCGTGCTGCTGAGGTGCGACGGCGCCTGCGGCGTGGTGGCGGAGGGGTGCCGCGCGCGGTAGGGGTTGAACCAGGCGTGCAGCTCCAGCCCGCGCCGGTGCGCCTCCGCCACCGCGAACTCCAGCGGGTCGTACGCGGGCGACGGCGCGCGCCCCTGCGCCCCCGTGAGGTACTCCGACCACGGCTCCAGCGCGGACGGATAGAGCGCATCCCCCGCGGGCCGCACCTGCAGGACGATGGCGTTCAGCTTCATGGCCGCGGCGCGGTCCAGGATGCGCACCATCTCCGCGCGCTGGCTGTCCGCGGGGAGGCCGGGGCGCGACGGCCAGTCGATGTTGGCGACGGTGGCCACCCACACGCCCCGGAACTCGCGCTGCACCGGCGGCGGTGCGTCGGGCGAGGCGGCGGGGCCCGCCACGGCCGCGGGCGAGGGCGCGATGGCGGGCGGGGGCGCGCACGCCGCCAGCAGAAGCGCGAGCGCGGCGGGCGTACAACGGAACGGGATGATCTTCATCGTGTTCGCTGGCTCGGGGGGCTTGGCGGGCCGGGCATCCGCTCAGTCTGGCACCGGACGGGGCGTCGGCGCAACTGCAACTGCATGGCTCACACAGAGACACAGAGACACAGAGAAAACAGCTTGAGGCTTCCTCTGTGGCTTGTAGTTCCCTCTGTGCTCTCTGTGTGAGGCTTTTCTGTTGTTCTCTCCCTGCGTCTCTGCGCGAAATAAAAAACCGGGGCGCGCCACTCGGCGCGCCCCGGTCTCCTGCTTCCTTGGTGAACTAGCGGTTGGCGGTGTTGTCCAGGAACGGCCGGTTGGTCGCCGTCGTACCCGTGACCGTCATGTCACCGCGGGAGCTGATGGTGTACATCCGCCCCGCCACGAACGACACCCCGGTCCGCACGATCACGTTGGTGGTCGATCCCGCCACGCGCGTGCTCAGATCGTAGTTCGCGCCCGGCACCGGCGTGAACGCGCCCGCCGACTTGTACGCCACCGGCCCGCCGATGGCGTACTCCTGGCCGTCCACCGTGCTCTTGGCGTAGAGCGTCATGGGGCTGGAGTTGTGGATCGCGTTCACGAACCGCACCTGGGCGACGGTGAAGTCCACGGCCGCGGGGATCGGATCTTCGACGACGAAGGCATCCGACTGCTTCGTCGTCGTGTTGTACAGCCCGCTCTGGTAGTACGAGTAGGCCATGCCGTTCGCCAGCGTCGCCGAGACGCTCGAGATCGGGAGATCCTTGTCCGTCGCCGCGGCGATCCGCCCGGTGAGCGTGTACTGGCCGGGGGCGATCGTCGAGTAGAGTCCGCCCGCCACGATGCTGCCGTAGGCGACCCCGGTCGTGGCCTCGAGCCCGGTGGTGGTGCACGCCGGGTCCGTGGGCGGCGTGCACGCGGCGGTGCTGATCGCCGTCACCTTCATGTTGTTGGCGTAGAAGTTCACGCCCGGCGCGTTCAGCCCGAAGTTGAAGAACCTGACCTGCGCACCCACCGCGGGCACGTCGATGGTCTGGACCGCGTTCTCCTCGCACCCGGACAGGGCGGCGGCGGCGCACAGCAGCGCCGCGAATGCTCTGAGTCTCATCATCATCCGTTAAGGTTCGGTGATCCAGAGAGGCTTCGTGTGGTAGTCCGCCGCGAGGCCGCCGATGGCCTGCAGACCGGCCTGGTTCCACACGTATTCCGAGTTGTAGCGCGGGCGGATGCGGTACGCCGGCTTGCCGCCGTTGTCCGGGTACAGGGTCGTGGGGATCGCGAACCCCGGGAACACCGGCCGGCCGCTGGACGGGTCCAGGTCCGTGTAGTGGTACCGGCGCAGGTCCATCCACAGCTCGTTGTGCCCCCATGCCCACTGCGCGATGTACTTCTGCGACATGATGTGGGTGAGGCCGAGGCTGGCCGCCGCCGGCATCGCGGCCGGGCTGGCCAGGAACGCCGCCTTCTCCGCCGCGGTGATCTGCGGCAGGAGCGGGTTGACCTCGGAGTTGCGCGCGTTCACGAAGTCGATGTGCGCCGACACCCCGTTGAAGTACGCGTTGCGCGCCGTCGTGCGGTCGCCCATGCGGAAGGCCGCCTCGGCCTTGATGAACTGCAGCTGCGAGTACGTCATGGCCGGCAGGCGCGACTTGTCGTCGAACATGTAGCGCCCCGGCAGCTGCAGCCCGCCCGTGCCCGGGTAGCCGAACAGGTTGTTCGGCTGCTGGGCGGCGGTCAGGGCGCCGAAGTTCACCACGTTCGGGTCCAGCCCGCGGAACTGCCCGTCCGGCGACGGGGCCAGCATCCTGCTCATCCGCGGGTCCACGGTGCCAAAGTGCGTCCCGTTCATCAGCTCCACCACGAACTTCGTCTGGCGGTAGGCGGTGATGTTGTTGCGGGTGCGGCCCAGGAAGTTGCGGTCGTCGTTGTTGGTGCCCGGGTACGAAAGGAGCGCGTCGTCGGCGCTGCTCGCGAACGAGCTGTCCACGGCCGCGATCACGGCGGCCGGCTTGTACAGCGCCGGCTTGTTGGAGAAGTGGTTCAGCGTCATCGCCCGCAGGCCGTACGCGAACTTGAGCCACTTGGTGCGGTCGCCGTTGTAGATCTTGTCGGTACGCCCCACGTACGCCGCGTCCACCGCGCCGTCGGTGCGCTTCAGGTTCGCGATGGAGAGGTCCAGCAGGCGCAGGATCTCCTGGTACGCGAACTCCTGCGAGTCGTAGGTGAACGTGGTCCGCGACGGGTCGTTCGCCTCCTTGATGATGATCTCGCCGTGCATGGTGGTGAGCTGGTGCCACCCCCACGCCTTCAGGAACTGCGCGATTCCCAGCAGGTCGTAGCGCTGCTCCGCCTCGGCCTTGGTGGTCATGTCGATCAGGTTCTGCCCGAACGACCAGTACACGTCGCGCCACACCTGGCCGGAGTTGTCGCTGGCCGGGTCGTAGCCCATCCGGTCCCACGTGGAAAGGCTCGTTCCCGGGAGCGTCCACTCCTGCGCGTACCGCCCGATGAAGCGGCCGTCGAACTGCTGCCCCGTCACCATCCAGTGCAGCATCGGCGAAAGGTACAGGTTGGACTGCACCTGCTCCGGGGCGTTCGGATTGGTGTTTACGTCCAGGAAGTTGTCACACGCGCCCAGCAGGCTCAGCGAGCCCGCGAGGAGCGGGATGTATGTTCTTCTCATCTTCAGAAGCTCGTGTTGATGCCGATGTTGATGCCGCGAGGCATGGCGAAGTTGCCGAAGTCGATCCCCGCGGCGCCGGACCCGCCCACCGCGGCGCTGTTGCCGTTCACCACCGGGTCGAGCCCCGAGTAGTTGGTGGCCATGTACAGGTCGGTGCCGGTGATGAAGACGCTGGAGTTCTGCCCGAAGCGGCGGGGCAGCCCCACGCGCAGCGTCACGTCACGCAGGCGCAGCCAGTTGATGTCCTGCTCGATGAAGAGCTCCTCGCTCATCCCGGTGTAGTAGCCGGTGCTGATCCCCGGCACCACCGCGATGGTGTTCGGCGTCGGGTTGGCGGAGTTCTCCTTGCCGTCGCGCAGCACGCCGTTGATCACGCGGGGCTCGAACCGGTCCAGCGTCCCCATGGTGAGCCCGCGCTGCGTGAGGTAGTGCTGCGTGGCGTTCAGCACGTCGCCGCCCCGGCGCAGGTCCACCAGGAAGCTGAGCGACGAGCGCCCGAAGCGAAGGGTGTTCGTCACGCCCGCCGTCCAGTCCGGCTGGCGGTCGTAGCCGGCGTCGATGAACAGCGTGGAGCGCAGCGGAAGCCCCGTGGTGGGGTCGATCAGGATCTCGCCGCGGTTGTTGCGCAGGTAGTACTGCCCCGTGAGCGAGCGGGTGGAGAGACCCGCGCGCGTGCCGTTGCGCACGTTGCCGTACAGCCACGTGTCGGAGACGTACGTCTCGGGAAGCGCGTTGGGCAGCGCGATCACCTTGCCGCGCGAGCGGTCGAAGTTGACCTGGAAGTCCCACGAGAAACGGTCGCGCTCCAGCGGGGTGCCGCGCAGCGTCACCTCGACGCCGGTGTTGCGCGTCTCGCCGCCGTTCAGGTTGAACAGGATGTAGCCCGTGGCGTAGCTGCCGCGCACGTCGTTCAGGATCTGGTCGATGGTGCGCTTGCGGTACATCGTCACGTCCAGCCCCAGCCGGTCCTCGAAGAAGCCCAGCTCGGTGCCGAACTCGTACGAGCGGGCGAACTCGGGCCGCAGGTTGGGGTTGGGCCCCGTGAAGCCGTAGCCGTACCCGCCGAACGCGGTGGTCTTGCTCTCCAGCGCCGGCACGAAGGCGTACGGGCGCGCGTCGCGGCCCACCTCGGCGTATGCCGCCCGCAGCTTGCCCGTCATGAAGCGCCCGACCGACGGGAAGGCGTCGCTGAAGATGAAGCTGGACGAGAGCGACGGGTAGAAGAACGAGTTCGCGTTCTTGGGGATCGTCGAGGTCCAGTCGTTACGCCCCGTGGCCGTCACGAACAGCACGCGCTTGTAGTCGAGCGTCGCGCTGGCGAAGCCGCTCACCAGGCGCCGCTGCGTGATGGTGGTGGTGCTGGTGCGCTGGAGCGTGTTGTTGACGGTGGGGAAGTCGAGCTCCAGGAAGTTCTGCCCCTGCGACGCGTCCACGTTCGACTTGTCGTCGCGGATGGCGTTCCCCACCAGCCCGGTGAGCGCGAATCCGCGGCCCACGTCGCGCCGGTTGAAGTTCAGGACCGTCTGCGTCGACAGGTTGCGCGTGATGTCGTTGGCGACGTCGATGATCCCGTTGTTGTTGATGCCGTACGAGCTCTGCGGGTGGCGCAGGATGTTGTTCTGGTTGGTGTAGCTGTCCACGCCGATGTTGGAGCGGATGCTGCCCCACGAGAACGGCGTCAGCGTGAACCC
>DASVTZ010000182.1 GCA_036387335.1 Longimicrobium sp. | reverse complement strand
GTACCCGGTCCCGCGCTTCCCGAACGACCCGAACAGCGACAGGTCCTTGCGCACCTGCGCCGAGGTTGCCCCCCCGCGCCGCGCGAGCTCGCCACTGGAAATGGTATCCGTACCCGCCGCATCCGCTTCCTGCAGGAAGCGAAGGTACAGCGACAGCCGGCGCACCGCCGACTCCGAGATCTTCTTCATGGAACGGATGGAAGACGACATTCAGCCCCACGCTTGTGAAATCATTCACAAGATATCCTGCGATGCCGCACCCGTCAACGGAGGGGGATGGGTGGGCCCCGGTGGTGCCGGGCAAGTGAACTCGCAGCAACAACAGCACAAAGTCCGCCTCCGCGGACTCCCGGGCGAGATCTCGGCGGGTCGCAAATGCCTGCGTCGGCAGGATCCCCCACCAGGAGCGAATGAATTCGCCGCTGGAAAAACGCAATGTCCGCCTTTGCGGACTGGCTGTGGCGCGCGAGACGGCTTCAGCCGTCTTCCCGTCGTTCCAGCCGGGGGATTCATCCCCCGGCGACGCGGCGCCGGCGATCGGCACCGATCCCGGCCCCTCACAGCCTGCGAAGGCAGGCTTCCCGCGGTTGTTGCTGCGGTTTCAACCGCCGGTAGCCGATCCGCCTAGCTCCGCGCGCACTTGTGCGAGAGCTTCCGAGGCTGGTATGACATCAATGCCGCCGGCGAGGTACTCCTGGTATCGGCTTTCGGCTTCCTCGATCCACGCGCGCTGCGACTCTGCGCTGAGCTCGAACTCGTTCAGATCCATGGGCATGGGCCTCGTTCAGGGTGCGGGCTTCATGCTCCAAGATAAGGTGTTATCTGGAGATAGGTAGTGGACCGCGGAAACCGGTTCGGCGGGCGGCGCGAAAGGCGGGGGTGGCGCTCTGGTGGGGACGCGCGGGGCTACGCGGCGAACGGAGGCGTGCCCGCGATGGCGTATCCGCGCTCGGTGAGGGCGCGGGTGAGGCGGATGAAGGAATCGGGCGAAAAGGTCTCGGGGCGGTCGCGCAGGTCGAAGCCCAGCCCTCCCTGCACCTCGTCGATCTGCTCGGGGGAGAGGCGGTAGGCATCGCGCAGGATGCGCTGGAACTGCTTGCGGCGCTGGCCGAAGGCGGCGCGCGTCAGGTTGCGCAGCGCCAGCTCCTCGCCCGGCTCCAGGCGCGGCGGCTGGTGCGGCGTGATGCGGATCACCGACGACATCACGTCGGGGATCGGGCGGAACGCCTCGCGGCTGACGTTGAGGACGCGCTTCGCATCGGCCACGGAGCGCACGCCCACGGCCAGCGCGCCGTACGTCTTGCTCCCCTCCGGCTCCAGGATGCGGTCCGCCACCTCGCGCTGCACCATCAGCACGATCTCGCGCGGGCGGGGGCGGCGCTCCAGGAGGGAGAAGAGGATGGGCGTGGTGATGTTGTACGGGATGTTGCCGATCACCTTGAGCGCGGCCGGGTCGGAGGTCACCTCCTCCAGCTCCACGTCCAGCACGTCGCGGTTGATCAGCTCCACCGACGGGTCACCCGCGTACTCGGCGCGGAGGCGCGCGGCGAGGTCGTTGTCCAGCTCCACCAGCACCAGGCGGCGCACGCGGCCCGCAAGGTGGCGGGTGAGCGCGCCCACGCCGGGGCCGATCTCCATCACCTCATCGTCAGGCCCCGGCTCCAGCGAGTCGACGATGCGGCGCTGGATGTTGGCGTCGATCAGGAAGTTCTGGCCCAGTGAGCGCTTCGCGCGCGGAAGCTCGTCCGGGTACGGGAGCTGGCGCAGCTCGCGGCGGCTGGTCACATCCGCACCAGCACGGCCGTGCGGTCGTCGGCGGGGATGTCGCGCCCGCCGGCCGGACGCGCGAAGAGCTGCTCGATGATCTGCTGCAGCGGCTCGCCACGGCGCGCGGCGACGCCGTCCAGGAGCGTGCGCTCGCCCTGCACCTCGCCCTCGCCCAGGGCGTCGGAAAGGCCGTCGGTGAAGAGGAAGAGGACGTCGCTCCCCGGCTCCCACTCCACCTGCGCCTCGCTGTACGCATCCAGGTCCACCATCCCCAGCGGCAGGTCGGTGGCGGCCAGGCGCTGGGGCTCGCCGGCGGGGGGGATGCGGAAGGCGTGCGAGTGCCCCGCGTTGGAGTAGGTGAGGGTGCGCTCCGCGGGGTCGATGACGCCGTAGAAGAGCGTCATGTACATCTCCGTGGTCTCCAGCTCCTCGATCACCGCCTGGTGCGTGCGGCGCAGCACCTCGCCGGGGCGGTCGCCCTCGGAGGCGTGGATGGCGACGGAGCCCATGGTGAGCGCCATGATCAGCGCCGCGCCGAAGCCGTGGCTGCTCACGTCGCCGATCAGCACCCCCAGCCGCCCACCGGGGAGCCGGAAGAGGTGGTAGAAGTCGCCCCCCACCGACTCGGCCGGGGCGCATCGCGCGGCGACCTCGGCGTACGACGCGAACTGCTCCACCTGGGGAAGGAGCTTGAGCTGCAGGTCGTGCGCGAGCTCCATCTCGCGCACCATCCGCTCCTGGCGCAGGCTGTCGGCGATCAGGCGGTTGTTCTCCACCGCCGCGCCGATCTGGCTGGCGATGGCGGAGAGGAGCTTCATGTCGCCAGCGGAGAAGCCCTCCTCCGAGTTGCGCCCGCTCACGTTGATCACGCCCACCGTGCGAGCCTCCCCCTCCGGCGGCGTGTACGACACGGGGACGGAGAGGAAGGCGCCGCGGTGGTTGGCCGGCCCCGCGAAGTCCGCGCAGTCGCCGCGGTCCCACTCGTCGTCGGGGCCCAGCAGAATGGGGCGCACGGTGCGGAACACCTCCGCCGTGACGGAGCACGGATCGGTCACGGGGATCGGCCCGCGCTGCCCGTCGCCCCCTTCGGCCGCGGTCAGGCGAAGCTCTCCCGACTCGGCGTGGTGCACCCAGAGCGCGGCGCGCCCGGCCCCCACGATCCCCGCGACTTCGGAGAGGATCGTCAGCGCGGCGTCGTCCAGCGAGATGATGGAGCCCAGGATCTCGCTGATGGAGTAGAGGAGGTTGATCTCCTCGTAGCGCTCCGCCATCTCGCGGCTGAACGAGTGGATCTCCTCGTCGTGGCGCCGCCCGCGCGCCAGGGTGCTCCCCAGGAAGCGCGCGACCCCCTCGGCGGACGCGGCGTCCACCCCCGGAAGCTCCACGCGGAAGGGGCTCCCCGGCACTTCCGCCACCCGCGAAGGCGCTTCGGTGCCGGCCGCACCGCACAGAAATGCCCACCCCTCCCCATCGCGTACCGACACGCTGCTCCCGGGGTACGCGCGGCAGAAGTCGTCCAGCACTTCGCGCACGGCCCGTGGCACGGCGGGGGCGGGGGGAGGGGCGGTGATCATTTTTCGGAGGTCAGCTCGCCAGCGGGCGCTGCTGCTTTTCGCGGTACAGCGTGAGGCGGATGCAGTTGCCGCACTCGTTGAAGTCCACCTCGTCCATCAGGGAGCGGATCAGAAAGAGCCCGCGCCCGCCGGTGGCCTCCAGGTGCTCGGGAAGGGTGGGGTCGGGCACGTCCGTGGGGTTGAAGCCGTTCCCCTGGTCCACCACGCGGATGTTGATCCGCTCCGGGTCCAGCTCCACCTCCACGCGCACTCGCTTGGAGGGGTCGCTGCCGTTGCCGTAGATCATGGCATTGGCCAGCGCCTCGGCCACGCCCACGCGGAAGTTGAGCGTCAGCCGCGACCCCGCGAAGTGGTACTCGCGGCAGCGGGTGACGAGGTAGGTGATCGCGGTGTCGATCAGGCGCAGATCGCTGGGCAGCTCCAGCGCGAACGCGGTGGGCTCCGCGGGGCCAGGACGCTCTTTCATCGGCTCAGCGCTCCGCATGCCGCGGCGTGGCTTGGGTGCATCGCACGTCGCGCCGCGCCGGGAAGCCCCACCCCGCCGCGGCGCCCGAAGGCACGGGTGCCGTGCGTCGGCTTCAGAAGCCGGTCAGCGCCGCGTCGCGCGTGTCCGCGATGTTGAAGAGCGTGTCCAGCTTGGTGAGCTCGAACAGCGTCCGCAGGTCCTCGTTGAGGTTGGCCAGCCGCAGCTCGCCGCCCTGCTCGCGGATCTTCTTGGAGAGCGACACCAGCACGCCCAGGCCGGACGAGTCGATGTACCCCGTGTTCGAGAAGTCGATGAGGAACTTGCGCTCCCCCCCTTCCAGCTCGTCGAGCACCTTCTGCTTCAGCTCCTGGCGATTGCCCACGATGAGCTGGCCGTCCACGTCCACAACCACCACTCCGTCCTGCTTGCTCGTCTGGAAGCTCATGGCTCCTCGGTAGGGTCCACTGTTGGGGGCAAGGCCTGCGCATCCGCACCGATCCGGGCAAGGCATGTGCCAGTTGACAGGCCACGCCGTGCGGGCCCGGTCTCGCGCGACAGGGTACGGTGTGGCGCGGCGGTGCGCAACCGCGGTGGATGCGGAGCGAACGCAACTGCGGTCTCACGCGGAGGCGCGGAGACGCAGAGAGAACTCCTCCGCGTCTCTGCGTCTCTGCGTGAGGCAATCTTTTCGTGTTCACGCGCTAGCGCGGCCGGGGCGCGCCCGAACGGACAGCCGCAATCATCTCGAATACGGCAGCTGGCCGCTTCGGACGGTTCTCGTGCGGATTCGTCCGCGGCGCGTTGTGCTCGAATGGGGGAGACACCACACTACCGGTATCGCACGTCGCGCTGATTGAGTCACCGCGGCGTGCAAACGGACAGTCGAGGCCGCTGCCAGCCGCCGTCGCTCCGGCCTGGAACCCCAGGGATGCCAGCCCCTGGTCAAGTGAGGTTTGGGGCGCGGGTTCGGGTGGAGGTCCAAGCCCACCCCGCCTGGCAGCGGTTTCCGTCTCCCCTAGCCTGCCATCAGAGCGGTGATGCAGGCCACGTTCACGATGTCGTCGGAGGATGCGCCGCGCGACAGGTCGTTGCAGGGGCGGGCGAGGCCCTGCACGATGGGGCCCAGCGCCTCGGCGCCAGCCAGGCGCTGCACCAGCTTGTAGGCGATGTTCCCGGCATCCAGGTCGGGGAACACGAGCACGTTGGCGCGGCCCGCCACCGCCGAGCCGGGCGCCTTGCGGTGTGCGACGGATTCGACCAGCGCCGCGTCCGCCTGCAGCTCGCCGTCCGCCGCGATGCCGGGGTGGCGCTCGCGGAAGAGGGCGAGGGCCTGGCGTACCTTGTCCACCGAAGGCCCGCCCGCGCTCCCCATCGTCGAGTACGAGAGGAAGGCGACGCGAGGCTCGTCGCCCACCACGCGGCGGCGCGCGTCCGCGGCGGCGGCGGCGATGTCGGCGAGCTGCTCGGCGGTGGGGTCCGGCACCACGCCGGCGTCGGTGAAGGTGAGCACCTCCGCCTCGCCGCGAAAGGGCGGCACGACCATGTAGAACGACGACGACACCGTGCGGATCCCCGGCGCGGGGCCGACGCCCCAGAGCGCGGCGCGGATCACCTCCCCGGTCGCGTTCACGGCGCCCGCCACCGAGCCCTCCGCCTCCCCCGTCGCCACCATCAGGGCAGCGAAGAGGAGCGGCTCGCCCGACTGGCGGAGCGCTTCCTCCTCCGTCATCCCCTTCGCGCGGCGGCGCGCGTGCAGGTGCGCGGCGAGGGCGGGGCGGCGCGGATCGGTGGCCGGGTCCGCGACGTCCACCTCCACGCCCATCCGCTCCAGGTCCACCGCCGTCAGCTCGCCGCCGATCACGATGGGCTTCGCCAGCCGCGCGCGCGCGATGCGGGCGACGGCTTCCAGCGTGCGCGCGTCGGCGCCCTCGGGAAAGACGAGGCGGCGCGGGTGCGCGCGGGCGCGCTCGCGGACCCCCTCCAGGAAGCTCACGATGCCGCGCGCGCCCTCACCCGCCGCAGCACCGCGGGCGAGAGAAACGGCGCCACGTCCCCGCCGAGCGCGGCGATCTGGCGGACCAGGGTGGACGAAACGTGCGCGTGCAAGGGGTCAGCCGGCAGGATCACCGTCTCCAGGGTGGGGAGAAGGCGGCGGTTCATCACGGCCATCTGCGACTCGTACTCCCAATCGACCGCACCGCGTACGCCGCGCACCACCAGCGATGCTCCCCGGGCGCGCGCGAAGTCCACCAGCAGCCCCTGGAAGGCGGCGGCCTCCACGCGCGGCTCGTCATGGAAGGCTTCGCGGATCATCTCCACGCGCTCCTCCACGGTGAACATCCCCTGCTTGGCCGTGGTGGGCGAGTGCGAGACGGCCACCACCACGCGGTCGGCGAAGGAGAGCGCCCGGCGCACGACGTCCTCGTGGCCGAGCGTCAGCGGATCGAACG
>DASVTZ010000181.1 GCA_036387335.1 Longimicrobium sp. | reverse complement strand
CCCCACCGCGGCCACCAGCGCGACCGCCAACCCGACCTTCCCTAGCGGGCTCATCCGGGGCCGGGAATACGGTCGAGAGCCAGGCCCGGTCGCGCCGCGCGTCCGCTGCATTCGCCTCTCTGGCGCGGACGGATCGCTCATGGGTTTCCCGGAGTGGTGAGTGGCCGTCCTTCCCACTCCACGATCTGCATGCCGACGCCGCCATGGCCGGCGAAGTAGATGTTCCGCGCAAGCCAGCCCTCGGGGGTGCGCTCCATCCGTAGCGTCTGGACCTCGCGCGGACCGTCGCCCACGTGGATGATGCGGTACACGACGTAGGCCGCGTCGGGCCCGTCGGGAACGGCACCGAGCACCTCGTGGCGGTTTCTCGGCAGGGCCGCGCGTCCCTCTGGAGTGATCGTGCCTCCGCCCCGCTCGATCTGCCGCGCCGCGAGGCTGCGCCAGTCCGTGGCCTCCAGGAAGCGGGCGAACATTTCCTTCGCGGAGAGCGCCTCCAGCTCCGCGAGCGTCTCCACGCGCGCGAACCCGTCGGACAGCCGCGGGGGCGGGAACCTCCTGCGCATCTCGGCCGAGCGGCTCGCCTGGTACTCCGCCACCACGCGTGGCATCGCCGGGTCGCTCCGCATCAGCTCTTCGGCGGTCTCGGGGCGCTCCAGCTCGGGCGCGCGCCGCGCGTGCTCCAGATGCCGCAGGCGTGTCTCTTCCAGCGTTGCGGGATGGACGAGCGCCGCGGCATCTGCCCACCGCGCCTCGGCCACGGCGAGAAAGAGCGCGCGTGCGGCCTGCGTGGCCTCTTCCGCGGGGGATCGCTGCGGAGTCTGGGCCGTACCGGGGATCGGGGTGGCCATCATCAGCATGGCGATGCAAAGGATTCGGCGCATGATGGAGCTCACTGGTCGATGGGTCCTGGAATCGAGGTGCTGTGCGGTGCGGCAAGCTGCCAGCAGTCGGAACTCGGCTGCACCGTCATCCTACGCGTGGTCCAGCTCATTCAGGGGAGGCAGCGGCTTGATCTGGTCGCCGCTTGCGCGCACTATGCGGGCGAGGATGTCGGCAGGCAACTCCCCGTGCGACAGCCAGATGCAGCCGAGCGCCCATCGGAACCGGGAGTCGCGGCGCGCCTCCGCCTCGACATCCTCGATGAGCTCGGCGCCGTGCAGGCGAACCAGATCCTCGAGAGGGCCGGCAGCATAGAACCCGAGGTCGTCATCGGGTGCGGTACGAAGGAGCTCCAGCACGAGGCGCCAGGCCGTCTGGGCGGGGCCGTCCCAGATTGCACCCTCGAATGCGTCGTGCCCGGCCTCCTCAGAGTCATCCGGATCCGGCGGCGAAGCAACTCCGCCCGAGGCAAGCCGCTTCTGAAAGCCGCGGTATGCCTGAACAACCGCGTCGCTTGGCAGCGGTCCGACGCGCGTGTCGATTGCGTCCATCTTCCTGGGCAGCAGTGGGGGCCGCCGAACACCAGGTTCAGCCACCGGGGCGCCGTATGGCGAGTGGCCACCGGACTATCCTGCAACTAGCTGGGTTCCGGTTATACACGCAAGCGTCCTGTCCGCGGACCCTAGCGCTCCGCATCGCGCCGGGCCGCGCCGTCCGACTGCAGCACGTGACACCACTGCCGTAATCGCGCTCCCGTACTCAGAACAGACGCCTACGATGATCAACCGAGAGGTGCTTTCGCATCGCGCCCGGCCTCCCACTCCCGAAAGAGGATTACCGATGCCCGGATCGCAAGGAGGCCCAGCGCAATCAGCGCAGAGTTGACCACCAGCAAGATCGGAATGCCGATCATGGTCAACCCTCCCCAGTGGTGATCGAGGACGTCCGTAAAAACCAGCCCGCCTTCGATTCCACAGCACCACCCCATCCACCCAAGCAACCAGGCCGAGGGGAACTGGGTGAGAAGTAGAGCAAGCTGAATTCGGCTCTGCTGAAAGCCGCCCAGGCCGAAGTGTGCAATGAGCAGCATGATCCCGCACTCTACTGCACCCGCTACACGGAGCATAAGGAAAAGAGGACGCACCGATGGATCGCGGCGATACCGTCCTAACAACACCGCGGCCGACCACAACGCACAGATCCCGGTGATCAGCGCTACGACTGCCGAAGCCAGGTAGAGGTAGAAGTGGCGGTCGAACGCGACGAGGTCATCCCAGAGTACATACGCGATTGCCTCCGGTATACTCACCGCGTTTCCAACCACTTCAACCGTGCCGACTGTGATTCCCGCGAGAATCCCGATGGCCGCCAACCGCTGCTCGTACAAGTACAGGGCGGCGCTCAGCAACGCGACGGCTGCGGCGACCCCGAGGCGGTCAAAGGACCAATCCGCACCGAAGCTCGCAGTCCCCAGCAGCCCGCCGACAAAAATCCCGGCCGGGTACAATCCCAGCAGCGCCCCCGGGCGCGCGGCGCGGAATCTCCTCGGCATGGTGCTAAGTGGGGACACGAGATCCGTAGTTGCCGCCGACACAGTGCACGCCGGCGACCTGGTGAGGCCGCGTTCGTTGGGCAGCTCGCGCGGCTCCATGATCGACTGGGTCGAACCGTTCGGTCAAAGGGGGCGTTGCCCGAGCAGGCGAGCGGCAAAGGCCCCCACCAACCCGACCGCGCCGGCCATCAGCGGGACGAGGACGACGGTGGTCGCGATGGCACCTGGCGACGTACCCGGCGCCGGCCGCCCTGGACCGATCCAGGCAGAGATCAGCCAGCCGGCCGTGGAGTCCACCAGTCCCGCGGCGGCCGCCGCCAGGACCCCCATCCACGGGCTCCCGGTCGCGCGCGTGGCAAAGAATGCCGCGCCTGCATAGATGAGCCACGAACCTACGCTCGCCGACCCGTACGGAAAGCCAAGAGCGCGGGATGCAGTCGCGGCCACGGCGTCGTACAGGAGCACGGTAGCCGCCGCGAAGAGAACGACTCGCGCGAACGGAGTCACGAGGGGTCGCCCTGGTCTGAAGGATGTGCGGGCGAGGCGAGCTGGACACCCGCAATGTTGCCCGCCCGCGCGGCGCCTGCAAGCGTTCGTTCGGCCCGCGGGCAGCGAACTTGACGCCGTCCTGGCCTCGCGTGTCTCTTACAGGGGCTGATCTTCTCCCCCTCCTCTGGGATCCTAACGCATGGCGATCGAGGTTCGGCCGGCGACGGTGTTCGAAGACGTCAGGACGATGGTGGGGCCGAAGCGGCCGGACGCGAACGTGTGCTGGTGCCTGAGCTACCGCATCCCATCGAAGGAGAACGTTTCGCTGCAGGGTCCCGCGCGCGGCGCCAGGGTGGCCGAGCTCATGGAGCGCGGGCCCATCGGCGTGCTCGCGTACGATGGCGACGAGGTCGTGGGGTGGGCGGCGGTCGCGCCGCGCGCGGAGACCACCTTTGCGCGCGCCCGCGCCATCCCGCACGTCGATGACGCGGACGTGTGGGCGGTGTGGTGCATCCGCGTGAGGCCGGGACACCGCGGGCGAGGGATCTCGCATTCGCTGCTCGCGGGCGCGGTCGAGTACGCGCGGTCGCGGGGCGCGCCGGCCATCGAGGGATACCCGGTCGACAACCAGGGCGGCAAGGTGGATCTCACGATGGCGTACGTCGGGACGCGCGCGCTCTTTGAGAAGGCCGGGTTTCGCAAGGCGGCGGACACCACGTCGGTGATCAACGGATTTCCGCGCGTGCTGATGCGGCTGGAGCTGCGGTAGCGCCTTCCCACGCGGCGGCGCGGAGTCATTGCACGGCGCGATCGTGCTTCGTATTATGCGACGGTTCGTGGATTGGGCCGGTGTCCCCCGCCGGCTTTCAGCGCCGAAATTCCTCCACGTCCACCCTTCCCGCGGGTCCCGCAGTCACACCTTTTGATCCACCGGACGAACATGCGCCCGCTACTCCCCCGTATCATCCCCCCGCTGCTCGCGGTGGGGCTTTCCGCGCAGTACGCCGCCGCACAGCAGTGCGGGCCGGTGAAGGACCCCGTGCAGAGGGACCTGCAGGGCACCATCATGCGGATGGCGCCGGCGACTTACCGGATCGGCGACACCACGTACACCACGAACGTCTACAACGGGCAGTTCGTGGCGCCCACGCTCCTCATCTCGCCAGGGCACACGGTGGACATGTCGGTGGTGAACGCGATGCGCCCCACCAAGGACCAGACGGCGGCGGACGTGGCGTTCACCAACTACCACTACCACGGCCTCGTGGTGACCCCCCGGCCGAACGGCGGCGACAACGTCACGCACGTGGCCATCCCCACCGGCGCGCCGGCCCGGCGCTACGACTTTCCCATTCCCAGCTACCACACCGAGGGGATGTTCTGGTATCATCCCCACCCGCACGGGCTTACGGGATCGCAGGTGGCCGGCGGGCTGAGCGGGGCGCTGATGATCGGCTCCATCCTCAAGTACTTCCCGCAGTACCGCGGCGTGCGGGAAAGGACGCTGCTCGTACGCGACATGTCGTTCACCTTCGCGTCGCGGACGGTGTTCAACATCAACGGCAGCACCTGCGCGCTGCTCCCGGTGGCCCCCGGCGAGAAGCAGCTGTGGCACATCGGCAACTTCGGCGCGAACCACTTCCTGAACCTCAAGCTGCGCGGGATGCAGTGGACGCTCCTGGCGCTCGACGGCAACCCGCTGGCACGCGCCGAGACGGTCGACTCGCTGTACCTGCCGCCCGGGAGCCGCGCCGAGGTGATCGTCACCGGGCCCCCGGTGGGGAGGCGGGTGGAGCTGTACACGGACACCATCTTCCCCAACGCGCGCCCCGCCAGGCTGGGGTACCTGGTGGGCATGCCCTCGCGCTCGGCGCGCCGGGTGGAACGCCCCGTGCCCGCCGGGCGCGACGACGCCGTCATGGACACGCTGCGCTTCCTCACCGAGGCGCGCGAGGTGAACCGGCACACCTTCACCTACCAGTTCGTGGGCGACAGCGCGGGGGTGAACGACACCATCTACGCCCCGAACCACCCGCCGGTGGCCATGCCGTGGCACCAGGTGCAGGAGTGGACCATCATCAACCAGACGAAGAACCTCCACACCTTTCACATCCACCAGACCGACTTCGCGGTGATGACGGTGAACGGGCGGCCGGCCAACGAGGGGCGCCTGCGCGACAACATCCCCATCGGCGTGCACCGCGACGCGTCTGGGAACACGGTGGGCGACACGGTGGTGATCCGCTTCGTGTTCGAGCCGATCGCGGCGGGCCCGTTCGTCTTCCACTGCCACGTCCTGCAGCACGAGGACGAGGGGATGATGCACAACGTCTGCGTCTACGACCCCGCGGACCCCAACGGCCGCCAGAAGTGCAACGCGATGTTCACCAGCGCGCCGCCGCACGCCGCCCACTGAGGCGCGGCTTGGGGTGATGAAAATACTCAGCAGCCGCGGACTACGTCGTCCGCGGCTGCTGAGTATTTCAAACCTAACCGCGGTAGGATTTAGGAACGGTGCCCGCTTGAGGTCCAACTTCTGACGCGCTCCTCGCCTTCCAAAATCAACGCGTCGATGGCCTCCGCCTTTGGATCTTGATTCAGGTACCGGCTCGGGTTCGCCGCATCCAACTGGCATTTGTACAAAAAAGTTGCCAGTCTTTGTGCCACCTCTGGGCGCCAAACCCGTGAAAAGAGCACTATCAAATCAGATAGATCGTCCTCTGATTCGTCGTATGATAGCATGCCATCGGCCATATTCCTCACTGATCTATCAAGGGTGCACAGAATCCATCGACGATTCTCTCCGGGGTTTTCAAGTTGTTGCCGTGCTCGACGGAGCCACTCTCCGATTAGCGTGAGATCCCAAGCAGCATTCCGTACTCCCTCGATAGCCCTCTGACGATCCGGCGAGTAGAGTGCTTTCAGCAACCCAGATCGCGGCGCTCCAGGAGCGAAGTAGTGGGAGGCTAACTGCACAGCGGCCGCACCAATTAGAAAATCGGAGTACATCCACTCAATGAGGAGGCGCATGAGGGCCTCGGGTTTACCGCCGGCGAGTTGAAGATCCGCGATCTTGAGAGCTAGGACATAGCTGCGGCGCCAGCGATAAAGCGGCATGCTCAAATCATGGGATATTCGCTCGCGTCGGGTCTCGGGTGCAGGCTCGGGAAGTGAGTTCTCTTGGCCCAGCGCGAGCTTGGTCCAAGCGGTCGGCAAGATTTCTTCGGCAGTGTAGAATAACTCGATTTCCTGGCCAATTTCCGCGTCACTCATGCGGCCGACGACTTCATGGAATGCAATCGTAGGTTCGATCAGAAGGTCGGCACATTGGGCAAAGGCCATCACGGCCGCCGCGGCGCGATGGGCTGGTGTAATCTTGCCCCCGCGGACTGCTCCAATCCATCGTGTGACTATGTTGCGGTCGACTAAGAGGCAGTACTCCTCACGATGGATCAGCTGTCGGGGTAGGTAGGTGACGACATCGTACGGATCTGCCAGGAACGGACCCGGCACGAAAGGCTGATGCGTACGAAGGATGGCCTGCACACGATCCAGACTTGAGCGAGATACAGGCGGTGTGTACTGGATCAGCCACTCTGTTTCCGCACTGGGCATTCTCTCGAACATCGCAGATCCTATAAAGCCTTGGAGTCTGTTGGCGAGCTGGCATCACCTTCTAAACAAACCATACTTTACCCGGTCTGGCCGGGGGGATTTGGGCAGGATTGTTCGTACATCATGCCCCTACGATAACGCATAAGGCAATCGCGCCTGAAGAAGGTCTCCGGTTCGACGCGTGGCGTCTCTCGCAGGAGGTGGCCAAACGCGCAGGAGTTCTCGTGCGCTCCCGTTTGCGGGTAGACCTTCAGCTGACCCGATTCAGCCGCTACTCAAACTGAGTTTCTCCCCATGAGCTATGATCAGCCAGGCCAGCAATGCAACTAGAGCGAGAGTGAACAATACTACCTGAGCCGTGATCAACCTCTCGGTCCACGATTTCAGTCCATTAACTTCATCATCAATCAACGCGATCTCCCGCTTGGCGCGCGTTTCCGTCCGGAGGCGTGGGATCCGAGCACGAAGACGCGCCTCTCTGAGCCGGATCAGTACTAGACCGCAGCCGACTGTCACCGAAAGCAAGGCACAAAGTCCAGACGCGCAGAAGAATACCGGTGATCCAACTGGAGCACGGTCAGAGCCAAGTAGAACCGACGAAAGGAGTCCGAGGAGTGCGACCGCGTAACTCAAGAAATGGTTAATGACACTCGACCTCTGATCTTGGGCGCGCGATCGCCACTCCTTCATGATCTCTTCGTCAGTCATGCGTCTCCTCCGATGGCTGTCATTCCCGGGCTCAGCCCAATGGGTACGCTGGGCAGAGGGCGCTGGGGGAGTCTTAGCGTTGGTACACCGGCGAAATGGGGGTGTCCAGGTGGACGCCCGGTACGTAGTCCCTCACCGCGCGCTCAGTGTTGGACAGCGCGCCCGGAAGACGTTAAGCGGCGAGGATAGCAGGGGTACGAAGCGAACTCGCTAGAGCATGCCTGCAAGCAAGGGCGGGCGTGGCGATTCCGCTCATCGCGTGCGCCCTGCTGCCGCGCGCGTGAGCATCGAAAGGTGCGCCGCCGAACACCCCGCAAGTAGATGGGTTTTCGGTATGGACGCAAGCCACACGTATGAAAGGGCCGGTCTCGCGCGCGGGGAGACCGGCCCTTTGCTTCACCTTCAAAGCCCCGCTCAGCCTAGCACTGCGCGACCGGTGCGTAGATGCGCGAGTACAGGATGGGGCTGGTACCCTTGGCGTACGTGGCCTGGACGGCGTACTCGTACCAGGCGCCCTGCGTTCCACCGTCCCATCCCCAGTCGTAGTTGCACTCGTACACGCCCGTGTACGTGTTGCCGGAATCCAGGTACGACGTGCCGGTCGTGGTGCCGAGCGTAGTGTAGTAGTGGTTCGTGTAGCTCCCGTTCTGTGTATTGAAGGTGATCAGCGACACGGTGTAGCTGGTGGCGCCGCTCGCCGCGTTCCAGCTGACCAGCGGAGTCCCGTTGGAATCGGTGACGGAGAGCCCCGACGGCCCCGGCAGCGGATAGCGCGAACGAACCGCCGTCAGGTCGGACGAAGCGAAGCCCGCCCACGAGTTGAGCGCCGTTCCGCCGTTCATCACCGAGCCGGTGGCGTTGCCGCTGGTCGGCGTGCCGTAGACGTGGTTGGCGCCCACCGTCCCGGCGCTCTCGCCCAGCTGCGCGTAGTTGCTGTGCCGGAAGCCGATCGTGTGCCCGAGCTCGTGCACCATGTTGTGCACTTTCTGGGCGCTGCTGGTGGAATACCCGAAGCAGGTGTTCACGTAGACGGTGCTCCCCGGATTGCCGCTACCCGGGAACGAGGCGGACGCGGCCACGTTCGACGACGTGCAGGTGGTGCTCACGGTGATGTCTGCCGGGGAGCCCTCCACCATTGTCACGTTGGCGTCGGTGATCCCGCTCCAGTGCGACATCGCGGTGCGCGCCGCGGTCTGCCACGCCGGCTGCGAGTTGAGCCCGGAGAGATCGACCGTGATCTGGTTGATCTTGGTGGACGAAACGAGGTTGGTGGTGGTGTACTGGTAGCGCGGCTTCCCGGGAGCGAGCGGGCCCCCTGCGCCGATTTCCGCCTTGGGGAGGTAGATGTCGCCCTCCACCAGCAGGTAGCTCCCGTGATCCTCGATCATGTCGGTGCGGAAGCCCATCGCACGGACCGCCTCCACCACCGCGTCCGGCGTTTCCGCCCGCTGCTCGGTGGGATTGTCACCGCACGCCGCCACCAGCAGCGTGCTGCACCCGATGGCCACAAACAGACTGCGATTCCACATCGTGCCATCCTCCTGATGGTCGGTTGTTTTACAAGTGTACGAGGGGGATCGACCAGGCTCCCGCCGCACGCCCACCCTGACATCTATCCTATTTAAAGTCTGAAAACGATGCAAGCCCCAATGCACGTCCGCACGCTGATCGCTGAGGCGCCAGCCGGCGGGATCAGGAACGAGGCGCAAATTCGCACTTCGCCACGAAGGTGAATCGGCGAGCGGCCGAGCATCAACTCAGATGCTCGGCCGCTCAAGATGTGCCTCGGAACAACCCCTGCGGCGGCAGCGAGCCGTGCGATTTCACCCGCCGGCTTACCTCGGCTGTCTCACCAGCTGGCCGAGGAGCTCGATGATACGGGCGTTCTGCTGGACGATGATGGCACGCTGGGCCGCCTCGATCGCCGCGAGGCGAAGGAGGGCCTCATCCGCCAGCTGCGAGACCTGCACCGCACCCTGTGCACGGTCGCGCTGATCGACGAATCCCGCGACCGTCACCCCAACGAAGAGCCGCGAGGCGGCGGAGTCGGCGGCCAGATCCGCATAGGCCAACCCCAGGGCACTGGCGGCGGCGGCACGGTCGTTGTCGTTCCGCGCGCGACGCGCGGCCTGTTCGAGAGAGTCGACCCGCAAGATGGGCGCGCTCTGGGCGCTGGCCGAGGCGGCGGTGAAAAGCAGGGCGGCAGTGGCGATCAGGATTCGCATCGTTCCTCCGAACGGGGTTGAGAGCCCAACCGGGATGCCTGGGCAGCCGCTAAGCTAAGCCCGGCCCCGCGGGTACGGTAGAGACGATGCGCACGATCTTGCCCTCACGGCGGTGCGACGCCGGTGCGCTCCGCCAGCTTCGATGCCTCGACAGGGCGCACGCGCGCTGGTGCGGTGCATGGTTGGCGGCGGGTGTCAGCGACTCTCGCTGAAGGAGATTCCGCCTCGGGCCCTCAGAGGAATCGTCTGCTCGGCCTGGTGCGTCGGAGCACGGCGGATCGTCTGGCGGAAACCCGTCGCGCGGAATTGGATCGCCCCTTCCAGGCAGTTGAAAGTCCAGAGCCAGCTCGCTTCCGGTCCTTCGAAGCCTGGACGTGAGGGCTGCGGGTCTGTTCTGTCGAGGTCCTGCACGGTGATGCCTCCGAACGATTCCAGATCGAGTTGGAGGTCGGTGACGTTCTGGAAGATGATCGTAGCTGGAGCGATCCAGAAGCTGAAGTGAGTCTCGTCCGGACCAGGATGCACCCACTTCAGGATGTAGTCGATGTCGAAGGCGATCTCGAACGTCTCGGAGAGGTACGCCATGGCGTGGATCGGCGCATCGTGCCAGCCCATCTGCTCGAAATCAGCGTCGGTCCAGACCCACTTCTCCAGCGTGTACTCTTTGCTCATCCTGGGAACCTCTTCACGACTGGCGCCCCACCAACTTGCAACGCAGGTGGGGGTCAGGGGGCTCGGGGCAGGGGCGGTGGACCGTCGCGCTTCGACGCGTGGATGATCAGCCAGCGCAGGGCCGCGACGTAGGCGATCCACATCAGAAGCGTGATGCCACCTCGCATGGCGCCGTACTCCTCACCCCGAAGACCGAGCCCGTAGTACATCGCGGCGGCAACGGCGATTCCCGCGAGGGACGTCCAGACGGTGAGCGGTACCGCCAGGCAGATGAACCGCTCGATGAAACGCCTGTCGTCGCCGGCGGCGTTCGCGCGATAGCACACGTACACGCCCGCGATCCAGACCGCCACGAGCATCGCGAAGCCGAATGATGACGCGGGTTCTGCGGGGTAATGCGAGCGCCACGCGTAATGAGCGTACTGCACGATTCCGCCGAGCACCATGTACTGCGCCTTCACGCTTTCGGGTACACGGTCGTCCCTCAGGTCCCGGGCGAAGGCGAGCGGGTTGAGCAGGTACAAGGCGCGGGGATCGTTGAGAGTGAGCGGTCGGTGCAGTGCTCCCGCGCGCTGCTCAGGCGGTTCCCGCGAGCAGCGACAGCCACATCTTGCAGTTCGCGCGTCCTTCGGGAATGTCCGCGATGCCGCCGCCGACCGCGGTCGGGGGAACGAAGGAGAGACGGTAGCGCTCGTCGCCGACTCTGAGCTTGAGGCCGCCGCCGAAGTAGTACCACGGCACCTTTACGTCGCCGACGCGGGAGAGCGGCGCGTCGAAGATCGTCTCCTCGTCGTGCGTGACGAAGAGGAGGTGGCCCTGGTCCAGGCCGAGAACTCCCGGCACGTTTCGGGTGAGCCCCTTCAGGAGCCACGCCTGGGTGAACACGCCCTCGCTGGTCCCAGTCGCCTCGCTCATGCGGCCTCAGATGGGTTGAGTGTGCCTGGATTTCGGCTGCGGCTACATGCCCAGTACCGCTACCACCTCTTCGCGGGACAGCTGCTCCCGCAGCCATGCGCCGAGCTCATCGAGCAGCGCAGCCAGCGCGTCCGCATTTTCGCGGAACGAGGCCGCGAATTCCCGCTTCGTCCCCAGGTAGTAGAAGCCTACGATCGGCGGAACGTCGTCGATGGTGGCGGCTGCGCGAAGTGCCCGCGCGACGCCGGCCATGTCATCTAGGATCGCGTTCCACGTCGCGCGCTCCACGTCCATGAAGGCGAAGTGGTCGAACCTTGGCTCGTGCCGCGCGATGATTCGCTCGAAGTACCCAAACACCTCCTCGGTGAGGAACACCGAGCCCTCGTTCCAGCAGGAGTCGCGGTACCCGCCCGGCAGCAGCTCGATGTAGGCTGTGCCCTCAGGGCGGCGGGATCGCGCAAGATCGTGACCGGCTCCATCGGTTGGCTACGAAAAGATTCGGACGCTGGGGTGAACCGAAGGGTGAGCCGCCGAGCTACAACCTTCGAGACAAACAGCCGGCCCCATCGCCAACCGTCTGCCACGACCTCGCCCGTTCAGTCACGGACGAAGTCAGTGGGGTTTTCGATCACGTAGGCAGCACAGCGGCCAGGCAGCCCCTCCAAGCCCAGGCAATCGCCGAAGGCTCTGTCGTAGGGCTCGAAGGCGGCTACACGCTCCGCATCGGGCCCGCGGAGCCGCCGAAGCTGGAAGTTGCGCACGCTGCGCTCACGTGCGGGCCACTCGTCGGGGAAGAGGGCGGCGACCTGGTCGACAACGGACGCGAGTGCCTGGTCACCGACCAGCGCGAACCCTTCCCGTGCTTCGCGCGTGAGCACCCCGGCCGGGTTCGCGAAGAACTGCTCAAACCCGCCGTTCGACACCTCCGCCACGCACCAGTGGATCGCCAGCAACGCTTTCTGGCCCCTGGAAAGCCTCGAGAGCTGGTCGTCGACTGCACCTGGCTCGGCGCTCAGATCGACGGCATCCCACACCGGTTCGATCGCGGCCCAGGCCAGCTTTGCGGGGTCGCGCTGGTCGAGAATGGCTCTGGGGACGCGCAGTTCGACAGGCTGCGCGGTCGCCGCGACGGAGGCGGCGGCGAACTGGACCAGGTCCCACCGGTTGCCGTACAGGTCCTCGAACACGGCGACGGTGCCGTACGGCTGCACGGCCGGGTCGCGAACGAAGCGGATGCCCGCGGCGAGCATGCGGTCGTAGTCGCGCCAGAAGTCGTCCGTGCTCAGGAAGAGGAACACCCGCCCGCCGGCCTGGTCGCCGATGAAGCGCGCCTGCTCCGGCGTGGAAGCCCGCGCGAGCAGGAGCGAGGTTCCGGGCGGTCCGGGAGGCGCCACGAGCACCCAGCGCTTGTCCTGCTCCGGCTGATACGTGTCTTCGACCAGCGTGAAGCCGAGCTTCTTCGTGTAGAAGTCGATGGCTTCGTCGTAGTCGCGGACGACCAGCGCGACGTGCGCGAGCTGTTGATGCACGTGGACTTATCTCGAAGTGCCGGACGCGCCGCGCACCCGCTCGGGGTCCAGTGGGTCGAGCGGCCCGCGCAGGAGCAGCACGCCGTATACCACCGCCAGCAGCGCGAGCGGTACCGCGAGTCCCCATAGCGCGCGGGGCACGCCAGGCCCCACGAGCGCCCGCAGCAGCGACAGCGCGCCTACGAAGTACAGCACGAGGTTGGCGAGCACCACCGGCCGCCCGTAGATCCCGCCCAGCAGCGCGCCGCGATGCAGCCAGTTGAGCGCGGCCACCCCGAGCCACGCGGCGCCCAGCAGCTGCCCGAGCCACGCGCCCGCCGCCGGGAACCCGGGCACAAGGACGGGCAGCAACACGTCCGAGGCGAAGAGCAGCGCCAGCCCGCCGGCCAGCAGGGCCGCGGCACTGGTGCGCGTGACGATGGAAGAGATCAACGGTTGCGCGCGAGTTCGAGGAGGACCGGCCAGGACAGGTCAGACGAACGGCTTCAGCACCATGCGGCCGTACGCGATGAACGCCATGAGGAGGCCGAGCACGGCGCTCATGACGATGGACCCCACCTCGTTGTACGTGACGTGCACCCCGATGAACACGAGGCTCTCGACCGCCAGCACCGCCGCGGCCACCGCCGTGAGCCCCGGCCGCCACCCCGTTGCGCCCGGGACGATCAGCCCCACCACGCAGACGAGCTCGACGATGCCGAGCGCCAGCCAGGCCCCCCGCGGCAGCGCGCCAAAGGACGGCACCCCTTCCTTGATCTTGTCGAACATGAAGACCTTCATGATGCCGGACGCCCCGTAAACGAGAGCGGCGAGGCCCTGCAGCACCCACAACAGGGTGTTCATCGTTTGCCTCCTCAGCGGTTTGCGTGTCAGCCTGCTCGATCCCAGCTCCGGGCCCAGCGACCTGCTTCGTCCGCGGCGCTGGGTCAGGCGGCGCCACGCTCGTGCAGCAGCATCCACGAAGTGCCGAACCGGTCTCGCAGCTGGGCGAAGCGGGAGGCGAAAAAGGTCTCCTCCATCTTCATGAAGATCTGCCCGCCCTCGGAGAGCAGAGCGTAGACGCGCTCCGCCTCCTCGGCGCTGTCCAGCGTCAGTGCCAGGTACGCGCTCCGCATGGGCTCGGCGCCCGGGATGTCCGCACCCATGATCACCGTGTTCCCGATCTCGATGCGCGCGTGGAGGATCGCGTCCTTCCACCCTTCCGGCATCCTGCCGTTCGGCTGGTCGCCGTGGCGGCGCATGCCCGTGATCCTGCCTCCCAGGTGCTGCTCGTAGAAGCGGAACGCCTCTTCGCAGGTGCCGGCGTAGTTCAGGTAAACGTCGAGCTTCACTGGATCTCCGCGTGTGGATGTCACCAGAGAGAACCTTCTTCGTCGTTCTCGCGGGTTCCTCTGTGGCTCTGTGTGAGGCCGTGCGGGATTCAGCCGCGGACCGCCGCCTCGATCGCCGCGACGTCGATCTTGTGCATCTGCATCATCGCATTGAACGCCCGTTTGGCGACGGCGGGATCCGGGTTGGTGATCGCCTGCGTCAGGGCGACGGGCGTGATCTGCCACGACAGTCCCCACCTGTCCTTGCACCACCCGCAGGCGCTCTCCTGCCCGCCATTGCCGACGATCGCGTTCCAGTACCGATCCGTCTCGGCCTGGTCCTCGGTCGCGACCTGGAACGAGAAGGCTTCATCGTGCTTGAACGCGGGGCCGCCGTTCAGCCCCAGGCAGGGAATGCCCATGACGGTGAACTCGACCGTCAACACGTCGCCCTCCTTCCCGGACGGGAAGTCGCCCGGGGCGCGGTGCACCGCGTCGACCGATGAATCGGGAAAGGTTTCGGCGTAGAACCGCGCCGCTTCCTCCGCGCCGCCATCGTACCATAGGCAGATCGTGTTTTTTGCCGGCTTCGCCATCCTGGGTTCTCCATTGGATTGTGAGCCCGGCGTACGCCACGCCGAGTGGTTTTTCAGGCCCGCGAACAACCTGGCCGGTGCCGGGTGCAACGGCTCCGTGGCGCGTCTGGGGCGGCGCCTTTCGCGTTCGAGGCGCGCTCCCACCAGCTCGCGTCGAGCCGGCGTGGAGCGGATGAATGGCCGCCTCGTAGCTCAGGATCGAAGCGCAATCTGAATGCGGCGGACTGGAGGGGAGGTGCTTCGATCAGAAAGGCGGAGGGACCCGGCCTCTCAAAGGTGTTGATGTCGATGTTGAAGTCCAGGTGCAGCGCGCGCCCGGAGGCGTAGAGCGTCGCCCGCTGCAGCCGCAGGCGGCACGCGGCGGTCAGCCACTGGAGCGTGCCGCTCGTATCGGATGCCGTCCCGTCGCGCGGAAGGTCCATGCGCGATCGAACCGGGACCTCGTTGGAGCCTCGAGCTACGACTGCGACGACGCTGTCGAGAACGACCGGGCTGATGCGGCGGCCGGCCGAGTCTCTCACCTCTACCCGCACCTCGATGGGCCAGCAATGCTGAGCGTGTGCGGCATCCGCGGCGAACAGCGGCACCACGAACGCGAGGATGCACGGAAGCCGCATGGCGCCTCTGGAGCACGGATCCGCAAGCAGACCGGGGTCGCCGAACGGCACCAAGGTCAGAGGCGCGGGGCCGCCGCGCAAGGCTGTTGAGCGATTGCGGTAGATAACGTGCGACGTCCAGGTCAGACAGCGGAGCCGCGCGGAGTTCGCTCCGCCGCCGTCCGATAGGGCGCAAGGAGCGCGGATCGGTAACGCCGGATCAGCCGCGCCCCAACCACGAGGACCAGGAGCGTAGCCACGGCCACCGTGACCCCGAACGCCAGCACCTGGTCCGGCCGCGGCCGCAGCGCGGGGACCCGGGTCGCCGTCTCCGACACGGCCGCCGCGGCGAGCCCGACGTACGACCACGTCATCCACTGGTAGTGGCGATGGAGAGCACGCGCACGCTCCACCGCGTCGCGCCGCGCTCGCGCCCGGCGTGCCCCGATCGCCGCGGCGGTGCCCGCCACGACCGTCACGAAGCTGAAGACGGCGCCCACGTGAAAGGGCCCGAAGCGCCCCAGCAGGCGGTAGATCAGGAGCGCCGTGCCATTCAGCAGGAGCATGCTCACGACGTAGGCCCACCCGAGCTGCCGATGGCGCCGCGTGCCCTTGCGGGTCAGGAGCACCGCCGCGCCGGCCACCAGCGCGCCGACCGCCGCGACGGTATGGATCCAGCCGAGGCTCACCGGCATCGTACGGCGCCAGCGGTGTCGTTGTCGCGGTCCAGGTGCGCGGTCATGTGTGCCTTGGATGGCGTGGGATCGCGTTCAGCGCACGATTCACCCACGGACGCGCGCGATCTCCGCACGGCGGGCATAGATGACGACGGCGAGCCCCGCGAGGAGCGAGAGTGGCGCCGCGGGGGAGGTGTGGAGCACGAGCAGGTGCGCCACAACGGCGCCGCACATCACGCCCGCCAGGAGCAGCGCGCCGCGCCCGGCGAGGGCCGGCACGAGCAGCAGGAGGGCGCCGGGCACTTCGAGCGCTCCGGTAACATAGCGGAACCACTGCCCGATTCCGATGGCGTCGAAGAGCTGCACCATCTCCGGTGCCCCCGCGAGCTTGGCCGCCCCGGCCGCTCCGATTGCGGCGGCGAGAGCGATCTGGAGCGCCCACAGTGCGACGGTGGCCGCGCGTCCGCGCGCTGGGGCGGGAAGGGCGGGGATGGCGGTGGCGTGGCTCGACATGGCGTCTCCGGGGCGATGGATCGGCGATCTTACAGATCGTCAAGAGGTACTTTGAATTCTAAGCGTAGATACTTAGAAATGGAAGTACTCCCGCCTTCGATCTGCCGGACGGCGCGCCTAGCGATCCCGATGCTCGTCGCCGGCCACCGCGGCGCGTCCGAGCCTCTTGAGCAGCTCGGCCGCCTGGTGCTTCTCCTCGAGCGTGAGCCCCTGCATGGTGCGCCGGATCTGCTCCGCGTGTATGGGAAAGATCTCCTCGATGAGCGCCCGCCCGGCCTCCGTCAGCTCGCCGAAGACGAACCGCTGGTCCTCGGTGGACGTCCGGCGGCGCATGAGTCCGCGTTGCTCCAGGCGCTTCACCGTGTACGTGGTGCTGGCGCCCGTCAGGAGGATGCGCTCGGCCAGCGCGCTCAGGGGGAGCGGCCCCTTGTGGTACAGCGCCTCCATCACCCCCAGCTCGGTAGACGAGAGGTCCCACTGCTTCGCTTGGTGGCGCGCCGGCTCGGTGACCGCCCGCAGCGCCCGGCTCATCACCACGAGCAGCCGTAGCGCGGCAGCGCGGTCCAGCGCGTCCGGGTCTTCGTGAGATGGTGGAGCCGCGTCCGTGGTCGAGTCGCTCATTGTCTGGAAACCTAACCCGTACGTCGCGGTCTGGGAGCGGGAGCCGTAATCTACCCTGGAGCAATGCAGGCCGCACATCGCCAGCGCGAGCAACTGGCGAATTTCACCGGGCCGCGTACCTTGCCTCGGACAAACGAACGTCGAACAGGGATCGAACGATGAAAGCAATCATCCTGAAAGCAGCGGGCGGTACTGAGCAACTGGTGATGGAGGAGCTGCCCGTCCCCGAGCCGCAGCCGGGCGAGGTGTTGGTGCGGGTGAGCGCGATCAGCATCAACCCGGTGGACGTCAAAACCAGAAAAGGCCTCGCCCTCTACAACAGCCTGAATGAGCAGCCGCCGGTTGTCCTGGGCTGGGACGTATCCGGCGTGGTCACGGGGGTCGGCGATGGTGTGACGGAGTTCAATGTGGGCGATGCGGTATTCGGCATGGTCCGCTTTCCCGGGCACGGAAAGGCCTACGCGGAATACGTGACTGCCCCGGCCACGCACCTGGCGCACAAGCCGGCGGGGCTGTCCCACAGCGCGGCCGCCGCCTCGACTCTCGCGCTCCTGACCGCCTGGCAGGTGCTCGTGGGGCCGGCGAACGTTCGCGAAGGCGAGACGGTGTTGATGCAGGCGGCCGCCGGAGGCGTGGGCCACTTCGGCGTTCAGGTGGCGAGGCACCTGGGTGCCGTGGTCATCGGCACCGGCTCGGCGGCCAACGAGGAATTCGTCAGAGGTCTGGGCGCGTCCATGTACGTCGATTACCATGCGGCGCCCTTTGAGACGGTGATCAAGGACGTGGACGTGGTATTCGACGCCGTGGGTGGCGACCTGCCCCGGCGGGCGCTGGACGTGCTGAAAAGCGGCGGCCGGCTCGTGGCGATCGCCGGCGGCGTCACGGACGAAGTGAAAGCGGAAGCCTCGGCCAGAGGCGTCTCCGCATCGACGTACCTGGTGCAATCGAGCGGGACGGACATGCGGCACCTGGCGGGGCTGCTCGAGAGCGGCGTGATCCGCCCCGAAATCGCGCGGGAATTTTCCTTTGACGATCTGGCGGCCGCTCACCAGCAGGTGGAAACCGGGCGGACCCGAGGAAAGGTCGTCGTGGTCCTCTGACGCAGACGCTGAACAGATGGCATCACACAGAGCCACAGAGGCAACGGAGAGAACAGCAGAAGGGTTTTCTGCGCCCTTTCCGTTCCCCTCCGTGTCTCTGTGTGATGCTTTTCTCCCGCCGAAAGTGGTCAGGCGCCGGCCAGCGCGGCGCTCCGCGGCGCCGCCGAGGACTCCGCCGCGACCCGTATGGGGAGCAGCGAGGCCACGATCTCCCACAGCCCAAAGAAGGCGATCCCCGCGAACAGCACCCCCACATCGGCCCCCATCCAGATCACGAAGACGGCCGCGAGGCCGGGGAGCAGCGCGCCCAACACGCCCAGCGGCGCGATCCACCACCTGCCCAGCGTACGGGTGCGGGCACCGGCGACGACCAGCGCCATCGCCACCAGCGCGAACACGGGGTACCCCACCGCGCCCAGCAGCATGTGCACCGTGTACACGGGAGTGGCGTGCCCCGCCTGCATGCGATCCGCATCCACCACCGCGATCAGGTGGAAGAACGCCTCCAGCGTCTGCAGCGCCGTCCCCGCGAGGGCGATCTGCATCCACCGTCCCGCGGGCCCGCCGCCGGAGCGGTGCAGCAGCCACAGGCTCGCCAGCAGCGACACGTAGCCGGCGAGCATCAGCGCGTGCGACGGCACCCAGATCGGGTTCATCAGCATCTGCTGCATGGACGGATCGCGCGGGTGCGTCGCGGAGCCCGCGATCATCAGGACGCCGGCTGCGAACAGGAGGGGACGCCAGGATGCGATGCGGGTCATGAGGGTACGCGGTGAAGGGAAGCGGCGAGGCCGGGCCAGGCCAGCGGAGGAGGGGGAGGCGGTGCCCGGCGGGGTTCTGACGACAGACCGCCGAGCGGCACCAGGGTTGGACCTGCGGGGCCGCCACGCAAGACTTTCGTCGCGCGAGAGCAAGGCCGGTCCACCGATTGTCAGCCGGCCCGCCGTGAGAATCGCCTCCCGTACACCCTCCGGAACGTCGGTCCAGACCGTGTCGCTCGTGATGCGCAGATCGCAGCCCTGCTCACGAGCCGCGGCCAGGATCTGCCGGTACCAGTCTGCGTAGCTCCATTCACGCGGCTTGGGAGAGTAGAGGCAGCCCTTCTGATCGTCCCACTGGACCTGCATCGCCTCCCGCCAGATGTACGGCAGGACCACGGTCGCCGGCCTGACACAGAGGCGCCCGTCCCCGTCGATGGTGATCTCAGCGATCGAATCAATGTCCATTCCGCGGCTCTAGCGGTTGAGCATGTACAGGCCCATCAGCAGCACGCCCACGGCGGCGAAAGCGAGGCGGCGAGGCAGGTTGCGCTTCGGATCCGTGGCGGTCATGAGCCCGCTCATTACCACCGCGCCGCCGAGGAGGGCGGTGTTGAGGGCTCGGAACACGATCCCACCCGCCAGTATCCCGATGCCGATCAGCACCAGGAGCACGCCAAGCCCGCGGCCGAACCGATTCGAGGATTTGCCTGGAGTGTCCATCTCAGGCGGAGGTCTCATGGGGCGCTGTGCCAGGAGGGACGTGCGCAGGCTCGCGAGGAGACTACCATGGCCACCAGCGGCTTGAGGGCTGGAAATTGATTTCGAGCGTATCCGCGCGGGAGGGCAGCGTATCCTCGCCTTTGGCGCGGCGAGCCTCGGGCGTCCAATCATCCTCCGGCCCAAAAGCGGGCGGCGGGACTCGCTGGCCGATTACCTGGTACACTCCTGCTTCCCGAAACTGAAAGGAGGCTTCGCAGCCGTATCGGTCGGGTGCCCGGAAGAGGGGCTCAAAGGAGTATGCGTGGTACGGCATGCAGGCAAGGTTGATCGTATGCGTTTCCCCTGCTTCACCAGGGTATAGCAAGATTCGTTGTGCCTCGCCCATACCCTCCGTCGCCGACACGACTCTGGGATAGAGCCGCTGCCCATTCGGGCGGACCACGCGGAAGTGGTAGTATTCCGCGGCGTCCCGATAGGCATGATCGCCCGGACCCGGGTTGACCATCCGGTAGTGGATCATGATCAAGTTCGGACGGCGGAACACCACGTTCTTCGGCCAGATGGAGAGCTGCAGGCGCAGCGGCCCGACCGGCGAATCGACAACCATCGGGCTGAAGTGCTCCGGCGCACCCACCGATCCGTCGTCGTCGCTGCATCCGGCGGCGGCAAGGACTCCGATGAAGAGCAGCTGCCGCAGCCGCACGGCGAAGACCGGGGGAGTGCGGCGGACCGGGTCAGGGGAGCGATGGAGCAGATGTACGTATTGGTGACGCATTCCTGTTCCTTTCGCAGCGGTCGCACCACAGCACGGCCCGGTGTCACCCGCGGCGCCCGGCTCGGCGGTATGCACGCGCCCAGGGAGTGTCGCGCCACGTCGGCGCATCGGACGCTATGAAGTCCGCTGGACCGGCTTCGGACAGGCACCACGGCACATCCAGGCGAAGGTCTACTTGCACGACCGATGACGTCCCCGTCGGCCTCCAGTCCACCTGCCCGTGGACGAGATGCTCGTACGCGACGGAGAGGCCGAGCCAGGGGGTCTCACGAATCGTGTGGTAGTGCCGATGGATGCCGCGCGGGATACGGAAGATGCTGTGTGGACCACTCAGGATGCGGCCCGCCGTGTGGTAGGTGATGCGGTACCGGTAGACGCCTGGGGCGCTTCCACTGCCGTACAGATCGGAAGGCGCCGCGGGATCGATTCCGAGCCGCGCCAGTTGCCCCTGCAGTTCGGGCGGGAGCGTCTCGTCGGCCGCCGCTGTCCAGTTGCGGCACATCGGACACCCGCGGCCGCAGGGCGGGTCCGGGACGTGGGATGCGAGTAAGCGCACGGCCCCCAGATCGACCGCTATGCGCCAGGCTGCCAATGGAATCGTCGGGCGCACTGGAAGTTTGTCTGCCGAGCGGTATCGCCGCGGAGGAGTACCCCTCCCTTGCGCAAATCGAACAGAAGGACGGCGGCGGGATCTCGTCAGCCCTTGTGGCTACGAGGTGAACCGAACGTCTTCGTAATGGGCCTTCAAAGGCTTCTCGAACTTGAACGGTCCAAGCCAATCCTCAACTTCCGGGGTGCCCGTCCAGAGGTTCATCATGATCTTACCCTGGTGCGTCGGGATCGGGACACCCGTGATCGCCTTGGTAAGCCGATGAACCTCGACGCCGTCAACGAACCAGGCGATGTAATCGGGTCGCCACTCGAACCCGTACTCATGGAAGTCGGCTGCGGCATCAAAGCCAAGTTTGTGCATCTTCTCGTTGCCGCCTTTGCCGTTCGTCCAATAGTTGAATTGGACCTTGGTGGTGTCACGTCCAAGGAACTCGATATCAATCTCGTCATGCGGCGTACCCTCGGACGGACCGGTGTAGACAAAAAAGCTGGAGACGATACCGGACCCGCGAGGGACCTTCATCCGAACCTGGTACCGACCATAACCAAATACCTTGAGAGTACGGTACTCTCCAGAGGTAAACGGATAACCGTGTGAATCCTGATCATCCAACGTCAGAGTGATTCGCTGTTGATCCAGTCTCACATGGTCCGGACGAAAACCTACGTTGAATACGTTGTGATTCGCCCAATCTGCCTTTTGCCAGTTCGTATTACCGAAGCCCAGAGTCGGCATGACAACCTCCTTTGGCGAGGGTGAGATTACGAGCTCCCAATAAAGGAATCCGCTCTCCTTGCGCGCGTCAGCTTCCATCGAGCTTGGTGAAGTCCAACGACGCTACCGCCGGATGGATTCCGGCGTCCACTGCTGTGGCGAGAATGCTTATAGCGATGTCGGCGTCTGGAAGGGTGTACGGCGGGCAGAACGATGCATGAAGAAGCTGCTCCATCGGAGCGCATTCTACAAGAGTTTTCTTATCGGGTGAGCCCTCCCTCCTTGCACGCTATCCCGCCGCCCGGTTTGCCCGCGGCGTCTAGTTGGCCGTGTTTGCGGAGGCTCCGAGGAGTGTCTAGATCCGGGCTCGCGGAGGTTGGGCGTAGTGGGCGTGACGATCCCTACGCGCAGGTGGTCTGAGCGCAACGGGGACGCCTCCCGTGTGCGCGTCGGCGCTGTCCAAGAAGACGCCGCGGCCTCGACGAAGGTGAAAAGGGCTGCGGCCCACCACTTAGCGTGGCGGGCCGCGGATGATGGCGCCGGTGTCTCGTCGATGCCGAGGCCTATCACCCCCGCTTGGCGGCGGCGCTGCGGGAAGTGCGTATCGCGGCCGGGGCGGTCCAGCGGATCTGGCCGCGCAGGGCGGGCTCGCCCCCCTCGCAGTGCTGCTCGAAGCGCAGCTCGATCTCGCTCACCTTGCCCGCTGTGTAGACGACGCGGTCTACGACGAACCAGCCCGCGAGGGTGTTGCACCCACTCCCCTGCCCGCTCCACGACAGGCCGCCCTTCAGCGGGTTGTGGAACGGGTAGCGGCGGAGGTCGCCATAGTAGCCGGGCTTCAGCTCCCCCAGGTTGTTCATCGCCTTGAAGTCGCCCCACCAGCTCTCGGTCGAGTTGACGTTGACGGTCAGGAGCCCGCCGTTGCCGCTGACGGAGATTGCGCCGCCCTGGTAGAGGTACGTCTTTCCGGCGCCGATGTAGTCGCCCGCGTCGCTCTTGAGATACACGTAGCTGCCGCTGGCTGGGACGGCGCCCGGATCCGCGCGCCATAGCGTGCCCGGCGGCGGGTTCACCGGCTCCGGCTGCGTGGCGACGTCCGATGCGGACCAGCGGATCTGGCCGCGCAGCGCGGGGCCGCCACCCTCGCAGTGCTGCTCGAACCGCAGCTCGATCGCGGTCAGAGCCCCGCTGGTGTAGGTGACCCGATCGACGACGAACCAGCCGGTGAGCGAGTTGCACCCGCGGCCCTGGCCACCCCACGATAGGCCCCCCTTCAGCGGATTGTGGAAGGGGTAGCGGCGGAGGTCGCCATAGTAGCCGGGCTTCAGCTCGCCCAGGTTGTTCATCGCCTTGAAGTCGCCCCGCCAGTTCTCGTCCGCGGTGACGTTGACGCTCAGGAGGCCGCCGTTGCCGGTGGCGGTGAAGGCACCCGTCTGGTACAGGTACGTCCTTCCCGCGCCGATGAAGTCGCCCGCGTCGCTCTTGAGATACACGTAGCTGCCGCTGGCCGGGACCGCGCCGGCATCCGCGCGCCAGAGCGTGCCCGGCGGCGGGTTCACGGGCTCGGGCGGCGTGGCGACGTCGGCCGCGGACCAGCGGATCTGGCCGCGCAACGCGGGACCGCCGCCTTCGCAGTGCTGCTCGAACCGAAGCTCGATCTCGGTCAGGCTGCCGCCGGTGTAAACCACGCGATCGACGACGAACCAGCCCGCGAGCGTGTTGCACCCGCGCCCCTCTCCGCTCCACGACAGGCCGCCCGCCAGCGAGGTGTGGAAGGGATAGCGGCGGAGGTCGCCGTAGTACCCCGGCTTCAGCTCGGTCAGGTGGTTCATCGCCTTGAACTCGCCCCGCCAGTTCTCGTCCGCGGCGACGTTGACGGTCAGGAGGCCGCCGTTGGCGCTCGTGGAGAACGCGCCGGTCTGGTAGAGGTGCGTCCTCCCTCCTCCGATGAAGTCGCCCGCGTCGCTCTTCAGGTACACGTAGCTGCCGCTGGCCGGCACGGCGCCGGCGTCCGCGCGCCAGAGCGTGCTGGGCGGCGGGTTCACCGGCTCGGGGAGCGGGGGGACGTCCGCCGCGGACCAGCGGATCTGGCCGCGAAGCGCGGGGCCGCCACCCTCGCAGTGCTGCTCGAACCGCAGCTCGATCGCGCTGAGGTTCCCGCCGGTGTAGGTGACCCGGTCCACGACGAACCAGCCGGTGAGCGAGTTGCACCCGCGCCCCTGCCCGCTCCACGACAGGCCGCCCTTCAACGGGTTGTGGAAGGGGTAGCGGCGAAGGTCTCCGTAGTAGCCGGGCTTCAGCTCGCCGAGGCTGCTCATCGCCTTGAAATCGCCGCGCCACGATTCGTTGGCGGCGACGCCCACCGTCAGCATGCCCCCCGCGGCGGTCACGGACAGCGCGCTGCCCGTGTACGTGTACGACCTCCCCCCCGCGATGTAGTCCCCGGCATCGCTCTGCAGAACCGCGTAGTTGCCGGTGGCGGGGAGCGAGCCGGCGTTCGCGCGCCAGAGCGTGCCCGGAGGCGGGTTCACGGGACCGGGCGGGAGGGTCGGGTCCGCGGCCGACCACTGGATCCTGCCGCGCAGGGCGGGCGCACCCCCCTCGCAATGCTGCTCGAAGCGCAGGTCGAGCGCGGTGAGCTGGGCCGCCTCGTACGTGGCGCGCTCCACCGTGAAGGTGGCCGAGAGCGCGTTGCAGCCACGCCCCTCTCCCGACCAGCTCAGCCCGCCGGCGACCGGATCGTGGAACGGATAGCGGCGCAGGCCGGTGTAGCTGCCCGCGACGACCTTTGCGTGGCTGCTGGGGAGCACGAAATCTCCCTCCCACCGCTGGTCCCCCGTGATCCGCACCGAGATGTGGCCGCCGGTGGCCTGCACCGTCAGCTCGGCGTCCGCCTTGGTGTAGCGGTACGATCGCCCTCCCCCGATGAAGTCGCCCGGGTCGCTGGCGATCTCCACGAAGCTGGGCTCGACCGGCTTTTGTTGGCCGCCCCCCGTTCCGGTTCCATCCTTTCCGCACCCGGCCGCGAGGAGTATGGAGATGGGGATCAGCAGGCGCGCGAGGCTCTTCATTCGCATCGTAACGAATTGCACAGGGATAAGCGGGAGAATCAGATGAAGGGAGCTTCCGGTGGGCGGCGAGTACGGATACCTCGCGCCCCCACGTGCGGCAACGGACGCGTTCGAAGCGTCCGCGAAACATCTGGAGTGTACGCCAAAAATTTAAACAAACCTCGATACGCGCAAGCCTGATCCATTTCCCGCAACGACAAAACGGCGAGGGATGTTTCTCCGGAGAAGGTTTCCGGCGGGATGCCGCACCTCAGGATGCCGCAAGCACCTCCGCTGCGGGCGCCTTTCTGCGCAGCCGGTAATGCAGGCGCAGGAACGTCGCGCCCCAGAGCGTCAGCACGTGGTCCGCCCGCACTGCGCCGTGCTCGGCCGGGTACACCCGGATGCGCTCCTGCATCGCGCGCACGTAGCGCGCGCGGACCCGCCCGCGACGGTCGTGGACGGTGAAGTAGAAGCCGGACTCCCCGAACCCCTCACCTTCCGAGACCACCGAGAGCGAACCGTCCGCGTGTGCCTCGGGGCGCATCAGCAAGATGGCGTTCCCGTTGGGCAGCGGGAAGACCACCTTCAAGCACTGCCCCCGCCGCCCCGGCGCCGCCGCGAGCGAATACTCGCCCGCGTACAGGACGTTGCCCGTGCCGAGCAGCACGCGCACCCACGCCGTGCGGCGCACCTTGCCGGTGGCCGGCTCCACGAGCTGAATCACGTCGCTGGTGACCCCGCGGCTGGTATCCAGCGACGAAAGCGGCACGTTGAGCTGCTGAAGTCTTCGGCTGAAGAGATGCCCGAGCAGGCGCCCAAAGGGCCGAAAGGCGCCGTGCCACTCCGCCCATGCATCGAGCTCGTAGGCGGACGTGCGCGCGTAGAAGTCGATGACCGACGGATCGACCTGCCCGGGATCGAAGTCGGGAGCGGCGAGCGCCGCGAAGTCGACGATGAGCCCCCGTTCGCCGGAATCCGCGCCCTGCCGAAGCTCGAGACCCTCGCGACGCGCGAGCTCCGCAAAGAACTCGCGCCCGATCCCGCGCACGTCCCCGACCGGCCCCGCGAGCCATGGATGCTCGCCGAGATCGACGGACCTGCCGGTCACCTCGACCCAGCGCTGGGTGACGTAATCGCTCAGATGCCCGCGTGATTCGCCGAGCCAGATCATTCTTTACCGTTCTCTCAAGTAAGATGTGGCAGAGGTCCGTGCTCTCCAGCTGAGCGCGGACCGAGTTGGCGCGCAGCACGCTGCGGAGCACCGGAACCACGACGAGAGGAGGGCAGCGGCGAGAATGGCGAGCCAGAACGTGTGCGGCACCATGCGAAGCGTTGCATGCGTGCCCTCTAGCTCATTTCCCAGAGGAGTACCAGGGCGCTCACCGGTACGGCTACGAGCAGATAAACGCCCGTCATGGCAGCCAGGGAAGCAGGCCAGGGCCTGCTGCTTGGGCCGCGAAGCAGCAGGGTCGTTGCGGCGAGAGTGCCGCTGATCGTCGCGATGATCGCCGGAAGCAGCGTGCGTTCGAAGGAATGGAGCGCAACCTCCGGGCCCGGTACCGAGGCGCAGATGTAGGCAGAGAGAGCCGCGGTCCACGCCACCGCGAGCGCGACGACCCCACGCCGGCCCAGCACGCGGTGCGTGAGCACCGCGAGGACCGCGAAGGTTAGAGGCGCCAGCAGGAACTCTGAAGCTGACCTCATGCCCATCCTGGGTGGCGAGGGCGCGGCCGCACCCACCTGCATTTGGCGGAGACCCGCCGCCCTGGCGCTACTCGAAGAATGGATTGGTCCATACATGCTGGGCCCATTCAGGCCATGCGGACTTCACCGCGACGATGAGCCATTCTCCTCCCACGGTGAGCGAGTTCTCGTGCGAGGCGTACAGCACCCAGTCCATCACCTCCGAGCACCAGAAGCCTTCGTCACCCGTGTACACAGGGTCCAGATCAGCGAGGCGAGTCTCGTACGCACTACCGTCTTCCCGGAGCTCAAAGACGCGCTCAACTTTGCGAGCATCGAGGATGGCGTGCAGTCTCCCGCCCGCTACCAGGGCCTGATTGAAGTAGGGCGCCTGGAAAGCCAGGACGTCCCGCCGCGGCGCTTCAGCGAGAGGGTGCCAGTATCCGCCGCCCACACCCCACGTGGCGGATAGACGCTGCCAGAGCTGCTCGCGATCCGGGCTGCGGATCTGCCTCGGCTTCACGGTCCAACCGCGGCGACTGCTTCCCTCCGCCTCATCCACGCGGCTCGAGCAGCTCCCGCCGCCACGGCAGCGGTTACGAGAGGCAAGCCCAATGTGACCACCTGAAAAACCCCGCCGGCCAGAATCCACGTCGTGAGCGCTCCGGCACCATCAGGAGGCGGGGAGTACTCCCAGTCGCAGCCCGGGAGCTCTATGCCCAGTCTCCAGCCAAGGGTACACGTGTGTGGAACCAGCAACCAGAACGCTGCCGTAACCGTGACGAGCGCCGCAATAGCAGCCGCGGCTTGCGCGCCCGATCTCGTTCGTCTCCCCGCGATCCACCCGGCCCGAATCAGCAGGACCAGGACGACGAGCGCGACGCCGGCTCGAAGGTAGAAGGGCCAGAATGGACCGGGGATCTGCATTCAGCCAGTCACGTAGGTGGCCCGGCGGCGTTGGTCGCTGGTGGGGACCGAATGGACGCCGGGGCTCCAGCCTCAGACGAGGCCGCTCATGAGCATGAGGAGGTACGCGATGCCCAGCGCGCCCCCACCGCCGGCGAGGATCTTCCACCCCAGCGTCAGGTCGGACCACCCGATCTTCGAGGGATCTCCCCCGCGCGAGGCGACCATGGAACGCGGGCTCGGGAAGAGAAGGAGTCCGAGCCCGACACCGACCGCGAAAGGACCAAACGCCGGGCCGACAACCAGGAAGCGCTCGGCGGTATGAGCCGCGCGCCACGAGGCGGTGACGAGCCACGCCCCGAGCACGATCATCCCGAGCCCGGCGAGGCGCTCCACCCAGCGCGGGATCATCGGCAATCCCTCGGTTCGCCAGCTTTGAGCAAGGCGGCCACGGCAGGGCTTTCGGGTGCGTGGGGTCGTGTCATCCAGCCTCGTTCAGTAGCGTACGCTGCCGCGCCGGTTCGGCGCCCTGTAGTGTCCGGTGCTGGCAAGTGCCGAGGGCGCCGACAGCACGCTGAGGGCGTCACAAAGATCAAAGTGCTCCGGTGCTCGTAGGAGCGGTAAGCCGCCGAACGAGACAATGGTCAGGGGTGCGGGCGGGCACGAGGCTCTCCCGAAAGCCTGGGCGGCCCCGCATCCCGCAGCGGGTGTTGGGCGGTGCGAAGTCCAAGTCCTACTGCAAGTTGCACCTGAGCCGAAGCTGGCGCACTGGTCACAGCGCGGCGAGAATGCTCGGGAGCAGCCACGCAATCGCTACTCCAGCGTTGTGGGCGGCCACAGTATTCTGAGCATACACTCGCGGCGTGACCTGAAAGTCAAACTGACCTTCTGTGTCGGTGATCCCTGAGATGTATAGGAACGGGGAGTTTGAAGCACTCCGAATGATACCGTGGGTCGTTTCGATCGAGGCGATCTGGGCCGGTGCGCCTGATTTGCTAAAAGCCTCCACGGCACTCCGATCCGCCCAAACGTAATCGTCATAATTGGTGATGTTGACCACGCCGAGCGAAGCAAAGCCGTTCCCTATGTATAACATCGGTGGTTCAGAGGGTGCGACAGGTGCTCTGAGGAATCGGGATTCAGCGGCATGTCTCGCCTGTTCATCGAGCTGTCCGAGCTTCGCCACTGGAAAGCAGAGTCGACCAGCTGGTCTGGGCTGGGCGGGCTCCACAAGCCTTGGCGATTCGACTTTGATGCGAGCGGGTCATGAACAAAGGTGCGCCGGCCGACCACCACGCCGCCGTTCGCGCTCACCCCCTCACGGATCCCCGCCGTTCCAAATGCGATCACGAGGGCAGGCGCGGCACCGTAGGCGATAACACCCGGCAGGACGCGCGATTTCTCCAGCGAAGACGATGAGCTTTCGGCCGGGTTCATGAGTTCCTCGAGGCACCATACCTCGATGGTGTCCCCATTACAGTCAAACGTGAGTCTCGGAGTCGGAGTAGGATCAGCAGGGCGAGGGGCACCTTGAGCCGGCTTGACGGGTCGGGCCGCTGGATAGTGTGGGTAGGTGAAGTTGGCAAAGCCGCGAGGCCGCGCTCTGTCGTGAATCAGTACGGCACACAGGGGGTCCGCTTCCCACCACTTGTTGGCCAACACCACGACTCGCTTTCCGGCCATAATGCCTCTCAAAAGAGTGGATGCTAACGACACAAGCGTCAGGGTGCGGGGCTGGCGCGCAAGAGTTTTCATCTCGCGAACCATGGATGGCAGCGCACCCCTTGCAGCGAATTGTCGGGCGCAGCGGTTATTCAGCAGTGGAGAGTCGCTGCTACTCCGTGTTCTCTGCGTCCTCCGCGTCGTTCGTGAGGCGCCTTGCCTCCGCGACGTCGCCACGAAAGGCGGCGTAACTGATCGCAAACCCGCGCTGAAGCTCCCGGTCCGATGTCCCCGCGAGTTGCCTTGAAGCCAGCTCTGCCCCTCGGTGAAGCGCGGCGGCATACTCCCGCGCCAGGTCTGACGGCATCGCTGGCGGAGCTGCACCCTCGGGCAGCGCACGTTCCAACTCGATGGTGCCCGCCAGCAGAAGGCACGCCCAAGCTACCCGCGTTTCAGCCGCGCGCGCAACGGCGATCTCGATGAGTTCCGGGACTGCAGCGTACGACGCCGTGTATACGTTGCCCTGGTGGCACAACGAACTCCAGAGGCTGAACCACGGCTCGTCACGGTACGTCTCGGGCGCCGGTGCGTTGCGGGCGCGCTCAAGAAGAGCCGGAATGTCATCGGCCAAGCCATACGCGTGTTGAAGCAAGTCAAAGGACGTGCCCCCGGCTTCGTATTGCGGCCTGATCGCCGCGATCAGAGCCGGATCGTCAGAACATCGCCGGTAGCTTGCCCACGCTACAGGATCCTTGTCGCGGACGGGGCAGTTCGCTGGATTGCCCGTTGCTGCTCGCGTAAGACCGCCAAGGGTACGATCCCAGGCGAGCGCAGCATCCTCGTCAGATAATCCAAAGCGAGTCGTCAGCTCGCCGGTGATCGATTCCGAGCCAACATGGCGAACCTCTGCGCGGAGGATGAAGTCGACTACATCCTCGATGCTATGGTGAGGCGCAAGGCTGATGGACATATCGGCCGTCCAGCCTTCAGGGATCGGCGGGTCGGTCCGGGCGGGCACGCGCGCTGGCCGCCACAACCAACCGAAAAGGTTCATCTGTCCTCTGGGTAAGCCACCGGCACGGGATTTTCGACGATCCTCGGTGAACCCTTACAGGAGGCGTATATGGCTGGTAAGCAGACTGGCAAAGCCGCCGCATCGAAGGCTTCAAAGACGCTGTCTAGCGAATCCACCAGCAAGGCGTCCAAGTCGGCCGCGGGAAGCGCGCTCACGCAGCGCAACTCTCCGGCAGAGACGACGTCGAGCAAAGCCGCGACCGCCGCGTCGAAGACGCTCCGGGACGGCCGCACGAGCGCGGCATCCAAGTCCGCGGCAGGCAGCGCCCTTTCGCAGAAAACCGGCAGCAAGAAGAAGTAGCGCCCGTCCTTCCAGTAAGCGCCCCTGGCCCTCGACGTTTCATCGAGGACCAGGGGCGTTCGTCACACCCCTACAACAGCAGAGGCATCCCCCGCGCGCCAGGATACCCGGCCTCGTAAGATCTCACCGAACTTCACCTGATCCACCACAAGCCGGACACGCGCCCGTCCCGCCGCACTTCTCGCAATTCCCTTCGTACCCGGACAGCACCGCCACACCGACGTCGATCCCTGACCCGCCACATGCACTGCATGTACCCGCGCCTTCGCAATCGGTGCAGGGTTTTGCCGCAGCCGCCGTGAACGATCCCCGCTCGGCCTCGAGGACTTCTTCGATCAGTGGCATCCACTCGCGCTTCCACGTCGCCCCGCGGGCAAGGCAGCCGGTGCATTTCAACTCGACGTACCAGCGGTGAGGATCACCCTCCCGGGACAGGAGCCAACCGGTGCTGTGCTCCCATTCACCGCAGGCGGGACATTCGCTGCGCAGGCCGCGCAGTCTCTCGCTATGGAGGACGGCACCCGCAGGTTGATCCGACGTTGAATCGCTCAAGTTAGGATGCAGTCCTGTGGGAATGCGTGACACGCTCAATTGGAAGACTGGAGCATCCAGGCCGCGAAGCGCCCGCATCGCCCCTGAGCTGGAGGAGAGCTCGCGGCCGCCGCATCACTCAGGGGGCACGGGAAGGACGGGAAACAGGCGCACGTTGCCATACCGGAAATTCCGGCGCACGATGCTCTCGAACAGGTCGAGCAGTCGCCGTGCGTCGCCGCCCGGATCGGGTACTGCCCGCGGATCGCCTGCACGGCTGACGACCGTCTCGACGATCGCCACACCCCCGCCGCGGCGCTCGAACCGGACTCGGTAAATGCACTCCCCGGTCCAGCTGCGGTGGAGGTTCAGCCACGGGCGCTCGTAAAAGACGAACCACTTGTCTTCCATCGAGCCGGGCACGACCCCGAAGCAGAGCCTGGCAAAGTCGTCGTTCGAGAACACGCGGTCGATCTCGAGGTGCCCCCTTTCCGCGGGCATCTCCAGTGTCTTCCAGTCTGTGCGTCGCGCTGGATTCATCCCCACCTCTGGTCGGACCAACGGGAGCGGCCAAACGTCTCAAAGGTCAGGGTGCGGGGCCTGAGTGCAAGACTTTCGTTGGGCCGAAAGGTGCTCGGACCCGCATCCTCTGCAGCCGATCGCCACCCGCTGCTACACGGCCGTAGAGGAGGTTTGCTCCGTCACGCGGGCTCGCCCGTCAGTTGCGCGACGGCGCGGCGATAGCGGTCGAGGCGAGCGATGTCCGGCGCCGTGGGCGACGCGATCCGCCCCAGGTCCATGTTCTCCGCGAGGTCGGCCAGCTTCACCACACGGGCTACCGGGTCCGCGCCGGCGCGCGCGACAAACGCCTCGTAGCTCTCCCCTTCGCGTCGCGTGAGCGCATCCACGGCGGCCACCACCTCCGGCGCGAACCCCTCGGTCGCGAGCCCCTCCAGCGTCCACGCCGTGTCCTCTACCACGTCGTGGAGCACCGCGGCGATCCGCTCGACCGGCGTCTCGACGCGCAGCATCACGCGCATCGGATGCAGGATGTACGGCGCGCCCGCCTTGTCCACCTGCCCCATGTGCGCCTCGGCCGCGATCGCGATCGCCCGTTCGAGTGTGCTCATCGCTTGTCACTGTGGCAATCCGGATCGTCTCGGCCAGACTGGCGCCTCTCCTAACGGTGCCACAAGTCAACACCCGCGATTCGATCCGAACCGTAGACGCGAGAGTCGACCACTGCGGTTGCCCCGGCTTGCTCTACACCGGGAGGGCGAAGATGATGGGCTGCTCGACCCAGACCTTCACGGGGCGTCCCTTGATCCGCGCCGGGCGGAAGTGGAGGACCGGGAGCAGCTCGAGGACAGGCGACCTGAACCCCTCGTGGGGCGCGGACCTGATGGTGATGCTGGCCGGATCCACCCGCCCGTCTTCCAGGATCAGGAACCGCGCCACGACCTGCCCGGTCACCCCCGCATCGCGCAGCGCCACCGGGTAGAGCCGCGACAGCTGCCGCAGCATCTCTGCCGCGTTGATCACCGCGGGCGCTTCCTCCACCTGGCTCAGCTCAACGCCCCCCGTTGACGAGTTCCTGGCGGTCCCCCGCGAGATTGAGTCAGGCGGATTGGGCACCAGCCCCTCCGGAGGCGGCCAGTTTGCGCTACGCTCGCGGGGAGGAGAGTCCAGGCCAGGGGCGCAGGGCAGCCGGCTGAGCACTTTTCCCGCCGAGGCCAGGCCGTAGCCGTACTCCACGCCTGGCTGACCCGGATCGGTGCCCAGCAGCCGGATCGTGAGTCGCGCAGCGGTCGCCGCGCGCGAGGTGAAGTGGAGGCGGTCTCCGCGGCGCAGGGTGGAGCGGATCAGGAAGGCGGTATCCGCCTTCAGCCCGTCGAATCGCCAGATCACGTAGGACACCAGTGGACGGCGGTCGCCCTCCGGTCCGAGCCGCACCTCCACCTCCTGGCCGCTGCTGCAGTACCAGCTCAGCTCGCCGGCTGGGTCGCCATTGTCGGGCAGCAGGCGAGCCGTGGTGGCGTACCCATCCCCCGAAATGCGGAAGCGTCCACCTCGTTGCGCCTCCACAGAGTGTGTGTGCAGCAGGATCAGCGCGAGCGGCGCCAAAGCGCGAAGCAGCATACCCGGAGCTATCGAGGAGGCGCGAATAGGGATGGACAGTTTGCGGCGGAGGACCAGCAGCGTGACGAAGACACCCGATAGTCTGCAGGCAGCCGGCGAACGACACAAGGGTTTGGGGTGCGGGGCCGCCGCGCAAGACTTTCATCCGCGCGAAAGCATGCGTTGCCTCGCACCCCCTGCGGACGATTGTTAGGCCGCCCTGCGCGCGAGACAAGAACCTGCGGGCCGCGCTCCGCGCCGAATCGCTCTCGTTCACGCGGCTGCGCCGCATGCTACACCTCGGCAACGTCGAACAGATACATCTGCACATCGTCATCCTCGGGCGCCAGCGCGCGCCGATCTGCCGCACAAGCCTGCCCCTCGGGCGTCGTGAAGGCGTGGCGGATGGCCTCCAGGTCGTCGAAGTAGAGCGTCCCCACGAGGTATGGTTCGGGATCACCGGCAGGCGTGAGGATCGGCCGTCGACTTACCTCGTACTTCCGAAGGCCGGGCAGTCGCTTGGCGAGCGGCACATGCACTCCGAAATAGTGGGCGTCGAACGCCGCCGGATCTTTCGGCGTCCGGTAGATCACGATCATTCGTGCCATTCCACATCCATCGGGAGGGTGATTGCCACCTGTACAACCAGGGTCCAGACGCGTGCGGCCCGGCACATATCGTACTTTACGAGGTGACTGGCCGCACGTCCGAGAGAGCGGCGGAGCACCCGGTTCAGCCGCAGGGGGCCGCGATGGTACTCGTGAAGATACTGTAGCCCAGGCCCCTTGTCCGCTGCAAAGCTGGTTCGGCGGCGGTGGCGGAACTGCCTGCCGAGTGAGCTTGCACACGCCGGGGCGTTCGGTGGACGGGCGCTCCGGCGGGGAGTGCGGGGATGAACATCGGTGAGACGCCGGCATGGACCACACCTCTGGAGACGCGATGCGCATCGTTCAGGGCGAGACTGTAGGTGGACACGGTGGATGGATCAAGCCCCCGCCTTTTCGCCGGATCGAGGATCGTCTCCGGTGACCACGAGGGACGGCTGATCGTCCGCGAGCGGCCTGACGGCGAAATCATGGACGGTCCCGCACTCCCTGAAGGCGATTGTTAGCCCGCGCCATGACAAGGCAAAGGGCTATGCTACTTGTGCAACTCTTCAGTCGCCGATCCCGCCGTCGATGAAGAACCCATGCCCGGCCCATCGGAACGAACCGACGGCTACCTCGAAGCATCCGTATTCGACGTGGTCAAACTCCGGGACATAGATCATCCCATCGAAACACGAGCCATTCATAGTCGTAACCGGCAAGTCCTGGAACCTCCCGTCAGGCCACTGGCGGAACACCACAACGTTCCAGTCGCGCCACGCGAACGAATTCGTACGTTTCTCCGAGACGAAGACGAGTGCGATATCCAGGTCACCGTCGCCATCCAGGTCTCGCCAGAGCGCGAACGGATATTGTAGCTGTCCTTGCCGCATCGCGGCCTTCCCATCCTTGCTCGCGTCTGACCAGGTCGCGAGCCGGATGGCGTCTCGCGGTCGCAAGTAGGCATTCACGGCGTCCCAGAGCGGCTGTGGAAGAGCCAGCGTGTAGTCGCCGTTGGCGAGGGCTCGTACCTCAGGGGCGTGCGTGGAGGAGATCAGTCGCGGAGCAGTGGTATCAGTGTTCACGCTGACACTGTCAGTGGACGTGTCGTTGGACCGGCGGTTGCTAAGCGCCGCAAGGAGTGAGATCGTGGAGCCGATGGTGAGAACGGCGGCAATCCCCACCAGCAACTTGTTGCGGCGATGTTGGTCGTTGAAAAGGATTCCGGAGGAGAGTACGAACAGCAATCCCGTGACGATTAACTCAATCAGAGGCATGGAATGCCTTGGCGGAGGGGACTCTGGACCCGAGCGGACCAGCTCGTCGTGGCGCGGAAACGGTGGTGAGGCGGCAAGCCGCCTAAGCTTGGCTAAGGCACTCGAGGAGAGATGATCTGCGGCTGCCGCAATTCTTGTCCAGCGACCTACCGAACACAAGGGTCAGGGGTGCGGGGCCGGTACGCAAGGCTCTAGTTCGCCCGAAAGCATGCGAGGCCCCGCATTCCCTCCAGTCGATTGTTCAGGAGGGTGAGTGCCCGCTTGTGCCTTGTTTCAGCGCGAGAAGCTCTGCAAAGAACTCCAAAGCTCGATGGATGTCGTCGCTTGTATCGCCATCCCACGACTCCACGGAGTTCAACTCTGAACGGAGCGCCTCCATTCGCTCGTGAATCTCGTTGACTTCGTCTGGCCCACACTCCGCGGCAATCCCCTTCCAGCGGTCACGCGGAATCGATTGGCACGGCGCGAGATCCGTCGTCGCACGCACCAGAATCTCCTGGAGTTTGCTCATGGGGCGACCTGACGAGACTAGCCGAGGGTGGAGGAGGATTCGCGGCGCTACCTGTCGCATCTGCCGATCCCAGAGTCGTTCCGGCGAATCGAACCGGCCCGGCTACCGCACGAAGGCGTCGCGGATGCCGCCGTCTACGGCGATCATGGCGCCGGTGGTGCGCGAGGAGCGGTCGGAGGCGAGAAACAGGACGGCCTCGGCGACGTCCTCGGCGCGGACCTCCACGCCCAGCAGATTGCGCTTGCGGTAGAACTCCTCCACCTGCGCGGGATCGATGCCGTGCGCGCGGGCGCGCTGTTCGCGGATCTCAGGCGACCAGAGGCCGGTGCCGAAGATGGCGTCCGGGTTCACCACGTTCACCCGCACCCCCATCTCGGCCCCCTCGATGGCCGCCACCCGCGCCAGCTGCGCCTCCGCCGCCTTGGACGCGCTGTACGCGGCGAAGTCCTTTCCCGGCGACGTCACGTTCTTGGTGGCCACGAACACCATGCTTCCGCCGATCCCCTGCCGCCGGAAGAGCCGCAGCGCCGCGCGCGTCACCAGGAAGTGTCCCGTGGCGTTCACCGCCAGGCTGCGCTCCCAGTCGCGCAGCTCCAGCCGCTCGATGGCCGCGCAGTGCGCGATTCCCGCGTTGGAGACGACGACGTCCACACCACCGAACTCCAGGCACGCGTGCTCCATCGCCGCGTCCACCTCCGCCTCGCGCGTCACGTCCAGCGGAAACGCCATCGCCGCGCCCGCACCCTCTCGCTCCAGGATGGAGGCGGCCGTCTCCTCGGCGCCCGCGCCGTCCAGGTCCGCCGCCACCACCTGCGCGCCCGCGGCCGCGAGCCGGAGCGCGGTTTCGCGTCCAAGCCCGCGCGCGCCGCCCGTCACCACCGCGACGCGGCCGGCCAGCTCGCGTGGCGGAGGCGCCAGGGTGAGCTTGTACAGCTCCAGCGGCCAGTATTCCGCGCGGAAACCCTCCCCCTCATCCAGCGAGCGGTAGCCCCCCAGCGACTCCGCCCCCGCCATGATCCCCATGGTGTGGAGATAGATGTCGCGCGCCAGCGTGGCCGCGCGCGGGTTCGGGCCGGCGGTCCACATCCCGATCCCCGGCACCAGGACGACGCGCGGCGCGGCCTCCAGCACCGGCTCGTCCGTGCGCCAGCGCTCCACGTAGGCGAGGTAGTCCGCGCGCCAGCGGTCCAGCGCCTCGCCGAATCGCGCCGCCACCTCCTCCACGTCCGACGGATCGCGGACGTCCACCCAGAGCGGGAGCCGCTTGGTGGTCAGGATGTGGTCAGGCGTCGCCGCGCCCGCGGCCGAGGCGGCGCGCGCGCGCTCCGATCCCACGAACTCCAGCACCTCCGGCGAGTCCGTGTACCTCGCGATCACTCGCCGCTCGCCCGAGAGCGCTCCGCGAATCGCCGGCGCCAGCGCGGCGGCCACGCGGCGGCGCGCATCGCCATCCAGCCGCAGCCGCGGCTCCGAGACGAACACCGCCGCCCCCGAGCGCGCCGCGACGAACTCGCGGGCGCGCTCCACCATCTCCAGGTGCCGTTCGTACGCCTCCGCCGGCGTCGCGCCCCAGGTGACGGCGCCGTGGTTGAGGAGGACGAGGCCGAGCGCGTCCGGCCGCGCCCGCACCGCCTCGCCCACCTCGCGCGAGAGGAGGAAGCCCGGGCGATGGTAGGGGATGCGCAGCACGGAGTCGCCGAACGCCTCGTCCAGCACGCGGTTCGGATCGGGCGTGTTGACCAGCGCCAGCACCGCGTCCGCGTGCGAGTGGAAGACGGACGCGGCGGGGATGAAGGCGTGCAGCAGCGTCTCGATCGACGGCCGGGGCGAGGCCGGATCGGTGAGGCAGCGCGCCAGGTACGCCACCATCTCCTCGTCCGTCATGTCCGCGCGGTCGAAGAGCGGGAGCACGTCGTCCAGCCGCACGCCCGAGAAGTCGGAGCGCTTCATGGACGCCAGGTCCGATCCGCTCCCCTTCACTCGGAGGACGCGCGTCGGCCGCCCCAGCACGTCGGGCTCCTCCACCTTCACCGAGGTGTTGCCGCCGCCGCGCAGCACCAGCGACGGGTCCGCCCCCACCATCCGGGAGAAGCGCACCAGCTCGTCGATCGGGTCGGCTGCGGACGGACTCGACGCGCGCACGGATCCGGGTGTGGCGATGCTCATTGGGTCATGACGGCCTGGGCGGGAAAGACGCACGCCGGGAGGTCGCCGGGGCCGAAGACGCCGCGCTCGGTGACGTAGCCGGTGACGAAGCGCGCGGGGGTGACGTCGAACGCGGGGTTGCGGGCGGCGGAGCCCGGGGCGGTGACGCGCACGCGGCGCATCACCCCCGCCTCGTCCGGGCCCGTCTGGTAATGCACCTCGTCCGCCGAGCGCTCCTCGATGGGGATGCTGGGGCCGTCCGGCACCGCCGCGTCGAAGGTGGAGGGCGGGACGGCGACGTAGAACGGGATGCCGAACTCCCTGGCGCACACGGCCTTGGCGAGCGTCCCCACCTTGTTGACCACGTCGCCGTTGGCCGCCACGCGGTCCGCCCCCACGATGACCAGGTCCACCTCGCCGCGGCTCATCAGATAGGCGGCGGCGTTGTCCGCGATGACGGCGTGGGGGATGCCCTCGCGGCCCAGCTCCCAGGCCGTCAGGCGGGCGCCCTGCGCGCGGGGGCGCGTCTCGTCCACCCACACGTGCACCCGCTTCCCCGCGCCCGCGGCCACGTAGACGGGCGCCAGCGCCGTCCCGTAGTCCACCGTCGCCAGCCACCCGGCGTTGCAGTGCGTCAGCACCCGCGCGCCGTCGCCTACCAGCGCCGCGCCGTGGCCGCCCAGCGCGCGGCAGCTGGACACGCTCTCCGCCGCCAGCGCGCGCGCCGCCTCCACCGCCGCGTCCGCGGCGCCGGTGGGGTGCACGGCGGTCTCGGCGGCGGCCCAGACGCGCTCGGTGGCGTGGAAGAGGTCGCGGGCGGTGGGGCGCGTGCCTTCGATAAAGGCGCGGGCGGCGCGGGCGTAGCCCCAGGGATCGCCCGCCGGCGCCTCGGTGAACGCCTGCGCCAGCGCGAACCCCGCCGCCGCGCCGATGGCGGGGGCGCCGCGCACGGTCATCACCCGGATCGCCTCGGCCGTGGCGCGGTGGTCCGGGCAGGAGATCACGGCGAACTCGAACGGGAGGCGGTTCTGCTCGATCATCCAGACCGTCGCGCCGTCCATCCAGACGGTCTGGTACGGCGTACCGTCTACGCGCATCGAAAGAGCTCGGGGGGTGGGGGACCGCGGTCGGGGGATAACCTAAGCGTAATCAGATCCCGCCATCACGCGCAAGCGCGGTGGCGGGATCTGATTACGGGAGTGCTGCGCAAGGCGATGCGGAACCGATGTGAGCGCTACCAGCTCAGTCGCGACGGGCCGGTGCAGGGCGGCGTAGATCGTCGGCCAGACGTGACGTTTGCTCAGCAGATGCCCGCGCGGCCCGCGCCATAGGTCGCTTGTTCGACGGTGAACTGCTCTCCACTCGGCGACGAAAGTTGGTCGATCAAGCCCCGGCATGAGAACCCGGACATCTCCAGATACGCTGCGGCAGACCTCGCTGCCTGAGCTTTCCAGTCGACGTTCAGGTTGTCGACGGCGGCGGTCGCGTCCGCCACGCTGAACTTCTCGCCGTATTCCGAGGATAGTTGGTCGATCAGACCTTGACGTGAGAATCCGGACATCGCCAAGTAGGACTTTGCTGAACGGAGGGCATTCCGCTGGGCCGCTGTAAGGTTGCCGTCCCGGTCGGAGGCTGAAGGGGCAGCCGCAGCACCGGCGGTTGCCTCCGTACCCCCTGTCGGCGCAGTCGACATCGCTGAAGAAGCTCGGGAAGGAGAAGATCCGCCGCGATCACTCCCGCCAATTACCGCCGATACAAGGATGAGCGCGACGATCCCCAGGCATCCCAAGCTTGCCACACTCGTCCGTGCGACCTTCGCCCCACAATTGGGACACGCCTCCGCTTTGGTGCCGATTTCGGTACCGCACTCTTTGCAGCGCGTCATCGCCATGCGTTTCTGCTCCAATCTCGCGTGTAGGAATCGACTGCCTGGAGAGCCCGAATCACTACACATGGGCAAGGGTGCGGGGCCGTTCCGCTGAAAGCAGACGAAGGCCCGCATCCCAGCAGCCGATTGTCAGACTGACGGCGCGGCCTTTCTCGTCAGCGTCGGATCGCTTCAGTGTTCGTGTAGATCCAAACCGTGCTGCCGCGGCGTCTGATCTTGATCACACCGATACCGGGGGCGTTCTCCCCGAGGTTCGGTCGTTCTATGACGTGTGACACGCACGCGAGCAGGTGTAGCAACCGTTCACCTGCTTGTAGTGCTTCTTAGCGGCGGTAACTGCGTCGCTACAATTGTCGAACGAGCCGAGGTATGTCCTATTCGCGGGTGTCGGGAGGTACTGACACCCTTCCCGATGCACTTCATGATCTCCGTTCGTCTGCGCGTTGTCGTTCACGTAATAGCTCTTTTTCTCCGTAGCCATCCAGCACCTCCAGATCTGAAGTAGGCACCACGTACAGTGAACTGTCCTTCTAGTCGGACTCGGGCGCGACGATTCGCACTCAAGCTTTGGGGAGGTGGCCGCCTTAGTGCCATCGGCCCCGAGTCGGCCTGGCTCTTCGCGCTCGAGTTCTACTCCTGGCGGAAGTTCTGCAACCGAAGGGAGGTCGGTGTACTGGCGGGCTTCACGCCCACGCCGTATCAGAGCGGTAACGACTCACGCGAGCAGGGGATCTGCAAGGCCGGCAACCGCTGGATCCGCCTGATCACCATCGAGATCGCGTGGGGCTGGTTGCGCTACCAGCCGCAGGGCGCGCTCAGCCGATGGTATGAGCGACGATTCGGACATGGCGGCACACAGCTGCGCGAGATCGGCATCGTCGCGCTGGCGAGGAAGCTCCTCGTCGAGTTCTGGAAGTACCTGGAGACGGCACGCCGCCGGCGGGCGCCATCCTGAAGGTGGGCACGCTCAGGCTTCGTGAGCAGGTAGGGGCTGCGTGGCAGCGCACGCGCGGGTGCGAGGGCCCTCGCTGCTGCCGGTTGGGCTCGGATGGCCGACTGTTGTTAGATGGGGTACCTCGCTCCGCGCTTCCCTTGGACTCGCCCAACGGGCAACTACGCGCATGAGGTGATCGGCCTTTGAGCTGACACGGATAGAAGGTGGACCGAGGGGCACCCGAGCCCCGGCGCCTGAGAGGAAGTGGCTCGCAATGTGGCGGTGCAGAGCAGGGCTGAGCGCGGCAGATACATCGGCCACATCGTCGAGCCGGATGCACGACGAATGAACGCTTCACCGTTCGTTAACCGCGGCTGTTCTCCCGTCGCTGGGCCAGCGAGAGCCAGATCCACAGCACCACGGTTCCACCCAAGCAGAGCCACCCGAACACGTTCCCCACACGCCCATAGAGGGTGGATGATCCATCGGCTGGGAGCGTCGTCGTCGCAACCGTGATGCTATCGCCCACCGGAAACTCAACGAGCACGCGACCCGTTCGATCGTACGCGCTCACCAGTCCGTTCCGCGCGCTGCGCGCGACTGCGTAGCCGTTCTCTACGGTTCGCATTGCGGTCATTCGTGCCCCCATCCACCCATCCCGGCCAAAGTCGTAGGCCGGTACGACCATGATCGCCGCATTTCCCGCGTACTGTCGACCAATCGCCGGGATGTGCATGTCTTTGCAGATGGCAATGCCCACCCGCGTATCCATCACCCCAAGAAAAACCGGTGACTCGCCGGGGGTATCGCGATCTTCCCACCCGGGAACGAGCCGTTGCTTGTCATACCACGTAGCGTGCCCATCCGGCGCCGCCAGCAACGCGCGATTATGGTAGACTCTGCGGTCGCGAGTCTCGACACCCACGATGATCGCGGCGCCGGTCACGCGGGCTGCCTCGATGACGTCCTGGGCGGCACGGGCCGCATCCTCCTGATCGAGCAGGACGAGTTTCTCGGGCAGCACCACGAGCCCGCCGGACGTGGCAGACCCGATGACTGCCGGGCGGTACGTCCTCCACACATCCTCCCAATCAGCCCGGACACGATCGAACTGGTTCGTCGAGATGAGAGTGACCGGCACGGTGTTTCCCGAATGCGGGGTACGGAGCCGCGCAACGGAGAATAGCGCGATGGCAAGGATGATCACGCTTACCAGAGCGCCCGCCGAACGATGCTCCGCGCGAGGGAAGCGCCTGGAGAGGCAAAGGCCCACCAGCGAACCCGGGAGCAACACAAGGAAGACCACCGCACACACCCCGCCGAGCGCCGCGATCTGAACCACTCCCGGCACGTCCATCTGACTGTACGCCAGGCTCCCTGCCGCGCCGTGCGGCGACAGTTGCAGCGCCATCAGCTCGCAGGCTGCGATGGTGGCCGGGAGAACGAACACTGCTCCCGCCAGCGATAGATACCGGGCGGCTACGACCGTCAACCGGATCGCGAGCATCCACGAGGCTGCTCGGAGGACGGTGGTCAGCAGTGTGCCCGGCCAGCCAATCAACTCAACGTAGTAGGACAACAGGCTCGTCATCGCCACCGCCCCGGCAATGGCGCCGATAGAACGCGCCGAGAGGCGCGAACCCGAGGCTGCCATGAGCAACGGGACAGGTGCGAACCACGGTGCCCACCACACCGGATGAAGGGCGTAACCGGCGCTCAGCAACGCACCCGCCGCGACTGCAAGGACTACCTGCACGGGTGCGGTGATCTCGAGACGCAGGAGCTCGCGGCCAGACGCGGAGCGGGTCAGCGTGAGATCGGTCGTCGTGTCGCTTCGGACGGCACGCCGAAGCAATGCCCTGGATGCACCGGTAGGCAATCTAGCGCGAGTAGCGAGAAGGGCGGCGGGATCGAGCAGGGACAATTCGTCGCTGAAGTGAGAAGATAACGAGATTCCAGGCACGCACCTTCGCGATGTAGCACCGGATGGTGGAGACTGGTGGATGCGGGCGGGGAGTCCTGACGCTCGAGCGAAGCTGCAAGCGCGCGGGGCTGGAGCTATGCCCTCGGTTGGGACGCTGCGCGCGTTAGATGGCGGCCGGGCGCGTCCGGCGCTCCGGTCACCCTTCGGCGGGCCGACCCCCGAACGCGATCACGTATCCATCTGGATCCTCGACGTAGAAGTCCTTCGTGCCCCACGCCGTCGCAGCCAGCGGCCGGAGTACCGTCACTTCGTTCGCGACACAGCGCGCGTAGAACGCCTCGATGCCAGCCACACCCGCCGCGGCGTCCAGGTGCTCGTGCTCACGCCGGTGGCGGCGCTCCGCGTCATACTTCTTCGCCTGCTTCAGGTGCAGCTCCAGCCCGTCCAGCTCCCCGATCGCGTAGAACCCGTTCCACGGCTCGCCGAACGCGAAGCCGAGCTTCTGGTAGTACGCCATCGAGCGCGCCAGGTCATCCACCAAAAACTGGGGCGCGAGGGACGTCAGCTGCGGCCGCGTCGCCGAAGTAGCCATCGGAGTCATGATGTTCGTGGAAGTAAGCCGTCAAACAACACGAGGGTCAGGGTTGCGGGGCTGACGCGCAAGACTTTCCTCGGCTGAAAGCAGGCACGGCCCCGCATCCGCGCAGCCGATTTTTAGGCCGCGCCACCGACGCCCTCTTATAGCTCGTCTCCGCGGTCGCAGCCACCTGGCCTAGAACACCCGGGACTTCGCAAGCATTGACGCAACCGTCTGTTCGAAGTGGAATGCAATAAAGCTTTCAAACACCTCTTTGCGCTCTGCTTGGCGAAGTGGGCGGAACTGAGCGAGGCAGAAGATAGCAGTAGCGGGTATCGTGAGCGCGACCATGAGACACACACTGCATTTTTCAAAACCGGGCCGCAAGCCGTAGTACCAACTCGCGAGCCACGCAACGCAGAAGACAATCATAGGGAGAGGTATCAACCCAAGTAGATTGATCTCTTCTTCGTAGATATCTAGATGTCGATACAATTCTGGCGCTGAACCCCGCAAAATCCGCTTGCAGAACCCGAAGACTCGGTCACTGCTCGGGCCGACGTACTCAGCGATCGTTCCGTAACGATGATCAACGATCTGGAGTACTCGTTTTTCGAGATCCTCGGTCCGTCGGATCAATGAAGCATCAGTAAGCCACGCGAACGCCTTGCTCGTCCACTCCGCGAACCTCGATGAGAATTCTCGCATGGCGAATCCGGCAACGTAGCTCAACCCAAAGAAGGCCGTCGCTTCAACCCAGCTTGGCCGCATCTCTGAGATGAGTTCTACTGGGTCAGAAGGGAAGTTCATGAGTAATACGCCCGAAAGCACCCAAACCGCGCCAGGGACAAGGAAGCCGAACAATTGGCGTCCGCGAAGCAACCACTGCGACGGATTCATAAGCACCAAGCGTGAGCGTGCGAGGCCGGTGTGGGGCGCGTGCGTCGCGCGAAAGCGTCTACGGCCCCCAAGTCCCAACCAAGACTCGTGAAGACGATTCACCTGCGGCTGCCGCGATGCTTGCCGAGCGGCCTAACGACACAAGGGTTAGGGGTGCGGGGCCGCTCGCAAGACTTACCTCCGCCCGAAAGCATGCAAGGCCCCGCATCCCCTGCAGCCGATTGTTAGATCCTATGGAAGAGGGGGCCGCCGCGGTTAAGCTCTCCGTGGAAGGTCATCACTCAACCAGGAGGAGCCCATGGCAACCGCAACGACCCCCAACGCTGTCACTGCCGTTCTCGATCTCGTGCTCTGCATCGCGTTCGAGCTCGGTGCCTCGAAGTGGAAGATGGCCTTCAGCACCGGGCTGGGTCAACAACCTCGACATCGGGAGGTTGCCGCGCGGGATCTGGAGGCGGTGCAGCGGGAGATCGACCGGGCCAGGGCACGCTTCGAACTGCCGGTGAGCCGCCGCGGGGAGCGGGCAAAAACCGTAGTCGGCAAGCTGGTCGGCAAGCGACAGGGATACGATAGTAGCCGTATTCCATAGGATCAGCGCGTGATCGGAAAATTGCGCACCAATACCAGGCGCAGAATAGGGGGAAAGCTCTTGCGGTTTGACTCCCCAGGTACAATGTCCCGACTCAGAGGTCCGACAGCGTCTACCCGCAGGTCGACTGTGCCTGCCATACGCGCTCCGAATTGCGCCCGCCAAAACTTACTTACGGGCGTGCTGATCACGGGGCTTAGAATAGTCCGAGCGATCTCCTGGTTGGGTGGCCGACGCTGATAGCGGATTCCGCGTTCGACCGTTTCTTTCCAGAGTGGCCCACCACCAACATAAAACGATAACCGATCACTGCGCCGGAACCGGAAGACCGCGGATACACCACCGGCCCCGAGCGGAAGCGTCTGATTGAGCGCGCGGACCACGGGCCTTCGGATGTCCTCGTCAAAAAACCCTTCCGAGGGCTCCGGGTCTCCACCGAGAACTCGGGGCAGTGCGGGGAACGCGAATGGCTCCAGTTGCGTCCACGCAACTCCATATTCAGGTACTATGGAAACCTCTACCGGCTGGCCCTTTAGGGGCCAGACGAATTCTAGCTGACCAGTGAGTGCGACTTGGTCGGCTTGGCCGATGGCAGTTTCAAACTGGTCCGAGGCAGGATTTTCAACATTTGTCTGCGAAGTGACGACGTTCAGGCGCTGATCTGAGTTCAGGCCAAGACGAACCTGCGCATAGATGTCATTACCGAAGAACCCGGAAAGTGGCTTATTGTTGTTGCGAGGACCTAAGAGTTGGTGCGAGCCTATCAAATCAAGTTGGAACCCAGTCTGGCCGAGAAGGCCATCATCATCCTCGGAGTCATCGTCCGCATCGGTCATTGCAAAAACGACGCCGAACCCCAAACCGACATAAGGCCCTGGCGTGGCTGCCGATAACGGTACTGTGATAGCAGTTGGCTTGGGATTGGGCGTTAGATTAGTCGCAGGGCGGAAGGGATAAGCGACAATGATTTCGATCTTGTTAGGGTGGCGTGCTCGAATCGCGTCGGCGAGTTGATTGAGAGTCGTATTACTGAGCGGATAGACTTCGTCTCCTTTACTAGGAATCATAAGTACAAGTCGGTCATCATCGATGACGATCTGGGTCCCAGCGGGGAACTCTGAGGGATCTATGTTCCTAAAGGTAAGCAATGGGGTACCGCCCGGTATAGGATTGGTGTACATAGGCGGCAGGTGGATTGCTTGTGCAGATCCTGGATTAGGCGCGAGTGTAGCCAGCGCCGCTCCGAGCAGAATCGTACGAGGGAGGGGTTTCGACATGATCAGCTCCAGGGAGAAGTGAGCAGCCGTCTGAGGACGATAAAACTATGGGTCGCTCGAGTAATGCGCGCAAGAGAACTAAGATTACCTGAACCTAAAAGGCCCCCTACGCCGATACCGGACACCTGCCTAACGACTTCCTAAGTGGGCGGGGTCCGGGTTTGCACGCGTGGGGCTATATTGGGTTATTGGCACCCCGCCACCACTGCTGCGCCGGCCACAATGTTTCGTGGAAACGCCGCAGCCCAGTAAACACTCAGAGCTTCGCGGCACACCCGTGTAGCCAGCGATGTCTGCCCCTTTGGGACCAAGGTACGACACGCCCACGGCGCCTCATAGGAAGGACGCGTCTGCTTTCAGCCGCTTTGTTCCGGCGTGGAGATGCCCTTCTGCTAGCCATCGGGCGCTAGAGGCTAGTGCCCGAACACCCGGAACGGCTGGTGTCCTCTACTCCTGTGTCCGGCTCCGCAACCGATTAACCGACCCGAGCCAACTACGGCAATCTTGCAATCAGGCAGAATCTAGGCATACATTAAGGCAAATACCCGCAAGAATCTCGAAGATGTTGGGTTCAAACTTGAAAGCACACCCCGACGAGATCGCGACACTATCTCGCCAGCGCCGCGTAAGCCGGAACTGGCGGTTCTCCCTAGCCCCGATGTGTGCATTATGTATTTTGTTGCTGTTGCTGATCTGGGAGGTAGTGCGCATTAATGTTTCTGGGACTGAATGGCCTTGGTGTCTAACGTTTCTCGGAGTGGGTCCCACTGCGGCGTTATGCGGACTCTTCACCAGCTTAATTATTGCTAGGGAACAATATGCTAGGGCACTCCGCCCGAATCTACTGTTCTCTTCGGAACAATGTCGGAGCCGTGTGCTGGATAAGTCCGCGTGGTGTGTCCACATAGCCAATGTTGGGCCAGGCTTGGCCTACGTCGATGGCATTTGGTATTCGTTACAAGTACACAGCGCGATGGGTGACGGCGAGATCATTGATGGATCTCTGCAAGACGTGATATCGCTCCTCGGTAGATGCCGGTTGCGGGGCAACCTAGATTTTCACCTAGAGCATATAACACCTGGTACCCCCTTGGGAATCGTTAAGCAGCCGACTGAGGGGTTTGAATTCGCTGCCTTCGCGCCTGAAGCTCTCATTTTCATCAAATATCTTGCATTCTCGATACGAGTTGTAGATACTATGGGAGATCGGTATGTTAAGGCTCTTCCGTTTCTAGCCACACTCCCGGAGCACGTCGTGCAGAGGGAAGCCTTGTACCCCACTCTGGAACTCATCTCCCCCAGCGAGATGCTGAGTGAGGAATAAGCCCGAAACCTTTTGGAGACCTAAATGACTGGTCCAAACTCAACAGACATCGATGTCCCCGGTCCTGGGCCATTCTTCGATGACCGTGCGAGTTCGCGCATGGACAGAGTCGTTAATTTACATGTGCGCGAAGCCCTTGCCGCGTTTGCTGCCGGCTGTACGGATTCAAGATCGGCGTTCGAAGCTTGGAAGGCGTGGGGGAAGGCAGACCGCCGTCGCTGACCCCATCATCACGGAGGCTAACCGAACAGGCGCCTCAGACCGGATGCGCCTGAGCATTTCTGTTTACTCTCGCGTCACTAGCCTCACCTCGTATCTAAGTCGATTGAGCTAAAATGGATCAGGCATGCGACAGACTTGAAGATCCAGGGTGGACCGAAATCTTCGTAATCAAGGTTGCGAGCCGCTGCAATCTCGCATGCTCATATTGCTATATGTATCAACACGCGGATCAATCATGGCGGCAGCAACCGAAGCTCATCTCCCGCGACACGATCCGCGCCGTCGCGTACCGGTTGGAGGAACATGCCCGCACTATGCGCTCGCAAAGTCTATTGGTAATTGCACATGGGGGTGAACCGCTATTGCATCCGGACCTTGATTTCTTTTTTGGCGAGATATCGCGAAGTGTTAAGAGTCGCCATGTGGGTTTTGCGCTGCAAACGAACGGGACTTTGTTGACATCTGACAAAATCTCCATCCTTCAAAAATATAATGTAGGGGTTGGGTTCAGCGTGGATGGAACGCGTGAAACTCACGACCGCATTCGTGTTTTGCATAGCGGGGAGGGAAGCTACGACAAGGTTGTTCAGGGGCTGAATCTTATGCGGAACAGCGCGCCGGAGTTGGTTGGAAGCATTCTGTCTGTAATTAATCCCCGAACTAACCCCACCGAGATACTGGACGCGATTGAATCACTCGGCGTCGAACGGGGCGACTTCTTGCTTCCCGAACTAAACCATGACACGATGGGCAATTCTGGTATTCAAGCTGGCGAGACAGGAACGTGGTTAATTAAACTGTTTAATGCGTGGAGCGAGCGTGAAGGCTCAATATACATTAGAACGTTTTTACTGCTAATCGACCTCCTTCTTGGGGGGCAGCGGGGTACAGATCAATTTGGCGCCCACACCGTGGGTGCACTCGCGATTGAAACGGACGGCTCTTACCACATTGCTGACGCGCTGAAGACTACTTTCGAGGGCGCCAGCAGGACCGGGATGAGCGTCTTCGATTCCCCAGTGCGCAGCGTTGAACAACTTCCATTAGCAAGATCGTTCCGCGATAAAGGCAGCGGGGCGTGTGAAGAATGTATCCGCTGCGAATACTTTCCAGTCTGTGGGGGTGGAAGCCCTATCAATAGGTATAGTTCTAGCTTGGGCTTTGCCCAACCGTCCGTATACTGCACAGATCTGAAACTGCTAATTGGGCATATTCGCGATTATCTCGCACGGGTCCGTCCAGATTGCAAGCTCACTATTTGAGCAACCAACAACTTTAGTCGCCTCGCATATTTGTCTCGCAGGACTCGGAACTCGGCAACGGCCGTTTCTTTATTCAATCGCAGCGTCTGAGATCTTCGCTACGCAGTACTTGCGTGGAGAGAAGTAGGCAACGCGATACCTGCGCACAACGGCTTAACCGAGCAAGGGTTAGGAGTGCGGTGCCACGGCAGTCGCTCGTCCGGCGAATGCACGGATGGGCGCGTATCCCGTGCAGCCGATTGTCAGCCGCTGCACCGGCGGCAGACAACTGCCAGCCTCTGAGTCCCTTGGCAAGTGCCTCAGCGGCATCTGCGCGCTCCCGGGTTTCTTTTCCCCGAGTGCGCGCTATCTCCACCAGCGTCTTCTTCCCACCGGGACGCCGCCGAGCGACGAAGCTTGAGAACATGGGCGCTGACCGACATCCCCCGCCAAACGCGGTGTACGCGAATGGTTCAAAGTGCGCGAGCCCCGCAGGGCAAGGGCCCGTCGAGCGGTCCTCTCCCCGCTGTACGCTCTTGTGCCGCTACCCCGCCGCCCCGTCCCCCCGCAGCACCTCGGTGGCGGTGTTGGCGGTGCGGGCCTCGAGGAGGGTTTCCAGCTCGCGCTCGCGGAGGTTGAAGGTGTAGCCGGCGCCGACGATGCCAACGCGCAGGTAGCTGAGGGTGAGGGGGACGCCCTCCATGCACTGGTCGGCGTTGTCGAAGCGGACGCCGCGGCCGTCGACGAAGGTCACGGAGCCGCGGCCGACGACTTCGCCCAGGTGGCCGCGGATGATGATGCCGGTGTCCTCGTCGATGCCCAGGCCCATGAGCTCGGCGTTGCGGGCGATGACCATGAAGAGGCGCTGCAGGCGTCGGCGCTGCGTGAAGTGCGTGTCGATGACGGCGCGGAAGCCCAGCAGCCCGAAGCCGGGGCCCAGGTGAAGCTGCTGCATCTGGCCGTACTCGTCCGGCTCGCCGCCGGCGAGGATGGTCTCGGTGAGGGCGGCGGCGCCGGCGCTGGTGCCGCAGATGACGCCGCCGCACCCGTACAGGTCGTTGATGGCGTGGCCCACGCGCGAGCCGGCCAGCGTCGTCACCAGGTGCACCTGGTCGCCGCCGCCCAGGAAGACGCCGTCGGCCTCGGAGATCATGCGCGCGACGGTGCGGTCCTGCGCGCGGTCGCGGGAGTCGACGATGGGGATGGCCACGTCCCGCACGCCGGCGGTGGCGAAGGCCTGTATCCAGTCGTTGGCAGACTCCACCGGCTCGTGCGAGGCGGTGGTGAGGCCGACGATCTTGCTTCCGCCACCCGGACGCGAGCGGCACAGGTCGATGAACGACTTGAACGCCGCTCCCTCGGGATCGCACGCGCCGCCGATGAGCACCAGGACGCCCGTGTGGCGGTCCGTGCGCCGGCGGGTGGGGATCTCCGGCTGCGAGCTCTCGTTGTCTTCCGAAACTTCAACCGACATCAGCTTTCCCCTTTGAGCTGCCGCAGCGAGCGCACGGCCAGCGCCGCCGCCACCTGCGCCGCGACGGGCACGTCGGGGAGGAGCTCGCCGTCATCCATCGTCTCGCCGCCCATGTCCACCAGGATGTGGCCGTCGCGCACGAGGGCGACGGAGTGGGCCACGCGGGTGTCGCGCGGGCGCACCCGGTCGTCGGTGGCGAAGACGGCCACGAGGCACCCGGCGTCACGGGCGCGGTCCTGCACCTCCCACTCGCGCGCGGGGCACACCACCACGCCGCCGCGCCGCACCCCGTCCGCCAGCACGGAGACGAGCTGCCGCGCGCGATCCTTTTCGCGGTAGCGCTCGGGGACGTCCACGGGGTCCGAGTCGAGCACGATGGCCAGCTCGGAGCGGTCGTACGGGAGGCCGGCGTTGAGGATGTAGGCGGGGGCCACGTCCACCACCAGCTCGTCGCCGCCGATGCCGCGGCGGGCCATCTCGTCGCGCACCTCGGCGCGGCCGTCGCCGCCGGTGATGCCGCAGAGCACCGACTGGTGGAGCGCGGGGATGTCCGGCGTCGTGGTGAGCGACTCCAGCTCGGCGATGGCGTAGTCCACCGTCTCCAGCTCGCCGGCGAAGGCGCGCTGCACCACCTCCAGCGCGAGGGCGGCGGAGCGCGTGCCGACCTCGGCGTGGAGGTGCTCGAAGACGACGGTGTACTCCCCCTCGCGGTCGCCGCCGCGGGCGCGGCCGAAGCCGACGTCGTGCCCAACCATCGTCTGCAGCTCCAGCCCCACGTGCTCGGCGATGTGCGGCGCGTACGTACCCCGGCGCAGGCGCGTGATGAAGCCGCCGCGCTCGCCGATGCTGCAGCGGTGCTCGCGCAGGCCGGGGAGCGCCTTCACCAGCGCGTCGGTGAAGCCGGGGACTTCGGCGGAGGAGATCTCATCGTACTCGCCCACCGCCACGTCCAGCCGCGTGATCGGGCGCGTGGACCAGAAGTTGGCGCCGCGCAGCGACCGCAGCGAGACCAGGCGGATCTCGGCATAGGGGTCCGGGCGAGTCACGGGACTGCCGGGAATGGGGAATGGGGAATGGGGAACCGCGGGAAAGCGGGGAATGAGGAATGGGGACTGGGGAACCGCGGGAAGCCGGGGAATGGGGAATGGGGAATGGGGAATCGCACGGAAGCGGACAGAGGCCCGGGTCCGTGGGCGGAGGCCAGGCACGCGCGCGCGCGGCTCCGGGGCGTGCCTTCCGCCGCGAAGCCCGGCACCGCGGGCAGTTCACCCATTCCCCATTCCCCAGTCCCCATTCCCCCACCCACCGCCGCCAGCCCGCGCTCCGAACCCAGCATCACGCCGCCGCCGGCTCGCCGACCCGGGCCTGCACCGCCGCCAGCACGCCCGGCACGTCGTCGGCCAGAACCACCATCAGGTCGTCTTTCTCCAGCATCTCCAGGCCGTGCTCCAGGGCCTCCATCTCGTCCACGATCTGCTCGATGCGGTCGGGGGTCATGCCGCCCTCGCGCAGGCCGTCGACGATGAGGCCGGTGATCTCCAGGTTGCCGCGGCCGCGCGGATTCTCGTCTTCCTTGACCACCGCCAGGTCCAGGCCGGCGCAGATGCGGCCCACGGCGCGGATGTCCTCGTCGCGGCGGTCGCCGGGGGCGGTGATCAGGCCGATGCGGCGGCGGGCCGGGATGTTGGCCACCATCTCCATCAGCCCTTCGAGCGCCGCGGCGTTGTGCGCGTAGTCCACCAGCACGCGCGCCTCGCCCACGCGGATGATGTTGAGCCGGCCCGGCGTCATGGACGGCGATGGGAAGAACGACAGCAGCCCCGCGCGGATCGTGTCGTACCGCACCCCCTGCACGTACGCCGTGGCGATGGCCGCCAGGATGTTGCCCTGCTGGAAGCGCGCGGCCCCGCCCACCATCAGCGGAACCTCGGTGATGCGCGCGATGGGGATGCGCAGCCGCCCGCGCCGGATCACGAACTCGCTGTCCTCGATCCGCACCCCGATCCCGCCGCGCGTGATGTGGTCCTCGAACTGCCGGTTCTCCCCCGGCTGCTGCGTGGAGAAGAGGACGATGTCCGCCCCCGTCTTGTCGCGCATGGCGTAGACGAGCGGCTCGTCCGCGTTGAGCACGGCGTGTCCCTCGCGCTTCACCACCGCCGCGATCACCGCCTTCACCTCGGCGAGCTGCTCCACGGTGTGGATGCCGCGCAGCCCCAGGTGGTCGGCCGAGACGTTGAGGACCACGCCCACGTCCGCCTCGTCGAAGCCCAGCCCCGCGCGCAGCAGCCCGCCGCGCGCCGTCTCCAGCACCGCCACCTCCACGGTGGGGTTGCTGAGGATGATGTTGGCCGAGAAGGGGCCCGTCATGTCCCCCTCCATCACCTGCCGGTTCTGCAGGTAGACACCGTCCGTCGTCGTGAAGCCGACCGTCTTCCCCGTCTGGCGGAAGAGGTGCGCGGTGAGGCGCGTGGTCGTCGTCTTTCCGTTCGTGCCGGTGATGGCGATCACGGGGATGGTGAACGGCGTGCCCGGCGGGTACAGCATGTCGATGATGGGCGCGCCCACGTTGCGCGGCGTTCCCTCGCTGGGGTGCGAGTGCATGCGCAGCCCCGGCGCGGCGTTGACCTCGATGATCACCGCCCCGTTCTCGCGGAACGGCACCGAGATGTCCGGCGAGAGCACGTCGATCCCCGCGATGTCCAGCCCGACGATCCCCGCGGCCATCTCGCACGCCGTCACGTTGTCGGGGTGCATCTCGTCCGTCCGGTCCACCGAGGTGCCGCCGGTGGAGAGGTTGGCCGTGGCGCGCAGCAGCACCTGCTCTCCCTCGGCCGGCACGTGCTCCACGCTCAGCCCGCTCTTCTCCAGGAAGGCGTCCGTCTGCCGGTCGTCCGGCAGGTGGGTGAGGACCTTGGTGTGCCCGCGGCCGCGGCGCGGGTCCTCGTTGGCCTTGCGGATCAGCTCGCGCACCGTGCTGGCGCCGTCGCCGATCACGTGGGCGGGGACGCGCTCGGCCACCGCCGCCACCCTGCCGTCCACCACCAGCACGCGGTGGTCGCGGCCGGTCACGAAGCGCTCGATCACCATCCTGCGCCCCATGTCCTTGTTGGCCTCCCAGGCGCGGCGCAGCCCATCGTGGTCGTCCAGCCGCCCGCTGATGCCGCGGCCGTGCGACGCGTCAAGCGGCTTGAGGATGAGCGGATAGCCGATCTCCTCCGCAAGCTCGATGGCGCGCTCCACGCTACTCGCGATCCCGCCCTGCGGCACGGGAAGGCCGATGTTGCCCAGCACGCGCCGCGTGTCGTCCTTGTCCTGCGCGATCTCAACCGCGATGGCGCTGGTGTAGTCCGACATGGCGGCCTGCACGCGGCGCAGGTTCTTCCCCAGCCCCAGCTGCACCAGCGAGTACGAGTTGAGGCGCCGCACGGGGATGCCGCGCCGGCGCGCCTCCTCCACGATTGCCGCCGTGGAGGGCCCCAGGCGGACGCTCTCCAGCAGGTCGTGGAGGTCCTCGATCATCTCCTCGACGTCGATCTCCTCGCCGGTCATGCACGCCTTCACCAGCCGCACGGCCTCGCGCACGGACTGCAGCCCCACGTCCTCCTCCTCGTACTCCACGATCAGCCACCACACCCCCTCGTCGCCCGACGCCACCACGCGCCCGAACGACACGTCGGAGCCGGCGAGCGTCTGCAGCTCGAGCGACACGTGCTCCAGGATGTGGGGGAGGTGGGTCCCCTCTTCCAGGCGCGCCACGAAGCCGCCCTCGGTGCCGCGGGAGCACGGGTGCTCGCGCAGCGTGGGGAGGGCCGCCACCAGCCGCTCGGCGAAGCCGGGGAACTGGCTGGAGGGTACGTCTTCCAGCGTCCCCAGCCGCACGTCGCACGCGATGACGGGGGCGAGGCGCCAGAAGTTGGGGCCGCGAACGGCGCGCAGCCGCGAGACGCGGAGCTGGTCCGGGTCCACGGCCGCGGCCTGGAGTTGGGCTTCAGCCATTAAGCTTGTACGGTCAGGGCGGGGTGTGTGGGCTCAGCTACGCGAGTCGTGGGCGGCCCATGCTTCGGGCGCGGGTCGGCCGCCGCCACGCGCGGGTGTGGCGGCGACGGCGCGCGTGCCGTCTTCCGCGCAGTCGATCCGCCGACCGTAGGGGCGGTCGCCGCGCGGGGCGTCGCGCCGGTCGTTTTCGTCTCGTGACGTGTACATGTTCGCCACCATCGTGGGGGTCCCATCTTGTTCCCCGCCGGGCACGCACAGCCCCCGCGGGACATGGCACGGGGCGCAGAAAGGATGCCAGGGGCGGAACACGCGCGGCCCATCACCGCTCCGGGTCATCCCTCCACCGCACCGGGTTCTCCGCCACATACCTCCTCGCCCGCGCCAGCCGATCGTCGTCCCGCAGCACCCGTTCGTAGTAGTTGCGCTGCCACAGCCGCCCATCGAACCGCGCCCACCCGTGGTCCCGCGCCCCGCGTATGTACGCGTTCGTCGTCATCGTCTTGAACCATTGCACGACCCTTGGTAGGGGCGCACCTGCGTGTGCGCCCTCCGCCGCGTCCGCACAGGTGCCTGGGTGTGGCAACGGATTTTGTCGTGCGTCAGGCGGACATCGGGGCGGGGGAGAGGGTGGGCAGACACGCAGGTCTGCCCCTACGCAATCCACCGCATCGGTGCCGAGATACAGAATCGCGTGGAGGTGATTCGGCATGATCACGCGTTCTCCCACGCGTACGCCGTTGAAGCGGTTCGCCACCTCGTCGCACCAGTAATGAACCATGTGCCCCGCGTCATTCGGGATCAGCGTGGCGTCGTGGATCTGGCCGAAGAGACACCGCCGCCCTTCGACGCAGATGGTGACGAAGTAGGCGCCGGGCATGCTGTAGTCATAGTCGCGCAGGCGTATGGAGCGGCGGTGGTGCTGGTCGGGGTAGTAGGGCATGAGGGGAGATCGTGAGGGCCGTTAGGAGCGTGCGTACCTAACGAGATACCCCGGATCGCCTCCTTCGCGGTTGAGCCGTTTCGCGCACGTTGCGTTTCGGATGCTGGTGAGGCATCTATCTGCATCCCTCCGAGCCCCGCACCTCCCCGCACACCGGCCCACCCATGAAGATCGTCAACCACCGTCTGGTCAAAGACGACGGCACACCTTACCCGTTCGTCAGCTCGCCGAACGTGGGCAAGAAGGTGGACCCGCGGTATCTGGTGATCCACTACACGGCGGGGCGCAACGCGCGCGAGTCGATCAGTTTCCTGGCGACGCTGAAGGCGAAGGCGTCGGCGCACATCGTGATCGGGCGGGATGGGGCGATCACGCAGATGGTGCCGTTCGATCGCGCGGCCTGGCATGCGGGGAAGAGCAAGTGGCAGGGGCTCGTGGGGCTGAACGCCTACTCGCTGGGGATCGAGCTGGACAACGCCGGGTGGATGAAGCGCGGGGCCAACGGAAAGTGGATCTCCTGCTTCGGCGGCGCGTACCCGGATGCGGAAGTGCGCGAGGCGCAGCACAAGAACGAGGAGACGCCGCGCGGCTGGCACGAGTACGCGCCGAAGCAGCTCGACGCCGCGCTGGAGCTGTCCAGGCTCCTCGTGCGCACCTACGGCATCAAGGACGTGGTCGGCCACGAAGACATCTCCCCCGGCCGCAAGCAGGACCCGGGGCCGTGCTTCCCGATGGCATCCTTTCGCAAGAAGGTGATGGGCGGGGGCGATGAAGAGCCCGCCACCTTCACCACCACCGAGGAGCTCAACCTCCGCGGCGGCCCCGGCGCGCAGCATCCGCTCGTCGAGGCGCTCCCGATGGGGACGCGCGTGGAAGTCGTCGAGGAAAACGGGAGCTGGCGCCGCGTCGTCGTGCAGGACAGCGTCCACGGGCGAAACGAGCTGCGCGGCTGGGTGCACGGCCGCTACCTGGCGCCGTCCGAAGAGCAGCGGGACGTTTTGATCAACCGCGAAGAGCTGAACCTGCGCGAGGGCCCCGGCGCACAGCAGCCGCTCGTCGCCACGCTGCCGGCCGGGACGCGCCTGGAGGTGCGGGAGGAAAGCGACGCCTGGCGCCGGGTGGACGTGCTGGACAGCATCGGGGGCCGCGACGGGCTGCGCGGCTGGGTGCACGGACGCTACCTGGCGCGCCCCGGCGATCTCCCGTCGATGGACGCGACCTGAACCGCGCCTACCAGAGCGCGGCCGCAAGCGCGGCGACGGCGGCGGCGAGGGCGCTGCCGGAGACCCAGAAGAGGGTGCGCAGCCGCCCGCCGAGGACGACTCCCGTCTGCCGGAGTGACTCCTCGGTGGACTCGCGCTGGGCGGCCAGGGCGGCGTGCACCTCGTCCAGGCGGCGGCGCGTTTCGGCCTGCGACGCCTCCACGCGGCGCAGCGACTCGCTCACCGGGACGACGGCGTCCTCCACCTCCACCAGGCGCACCGCCAGCGCGTCTACCTCGTCGCGCACGCCGTCCGATGCGGTGAGGGCGCTGCCGGCCATCGCGGCCATGGCGGGGTCGGAGAAGAGCGACTGCTCCATGACGCGCTTGGCCGCGACCACCTCCTGCATCGCCTCCGCGAAGTGGCGCTGGGCGATCTTCTTCTCCGTGTCGGGGCCCGGCTCGCCAATGGCCATCTGCGCGCCCTTGAGGACGGCGTTCTTGATGTCGCCGCCGCTGGCGGGGTACAGGTTGGCGAGCGCCTGGAAGTCCACGTCGTCTGCCAGCGGCGTCTTGCGGGCGTGGATCTGCGCGCGCCAGATCCGCTCGCGCTCCTCCGCCCCTGGCATCTCGAAGAGGATGTGCGTGCGGATGCGCCGCTCGAACGCGGGATCGAAGTTGGCCGCGAGGTTGGTGGCAAAGATCACCACGCCGGGAAACTCCTCCAGCTCGCGCAGCAGGACGTTGACGACAGCGTTGGCCTCGCGCTGGTAGCCCTGGTCCACCGAGGTGAAGCGGCGTCCCGCGATGGCATCCGCCTCGTCGAAGAAGAGCACCGCGTCCTGCTCGCGCGCGGAAAGGAACACCGCGGCGACGTTCTTGGCCGTGGCGCCGGCCCACTGGCTCTCCAGCTCGGCGTGGCGCACCACGAGGAGGCGCTTCCCGAGCGCGTGCGCCACCGCCTCCGCGCATATCGTCTTTCCCGTCCCCGGCGGCCCGGCGAAGTTGAAGGCCAGCGCCAGCCCCGTAGCGTGCCGCTCTCCCAGCCCCCATTCGCCAAAGATCACGTCGTGCTTCTGGATCTGCACGAGCGCGTTGTCCAGCGCGCGCCGGGTAGCCGGCGGCAGCACCACGTCCGCGAACGTGCGCCGCGGGACGAGCGCTTCCACCAGCTCGTCGGGACGGCCGCCGGGGAAGAAGAGATCGCGGAAGGGGTTGGCCATGGATGTAAGTGCGTGAGTGCGTAAGTGCGTGAGTGCGTTCACTGCCTCTGTGCACGCAACGGACCCGGATGCGCGCCCGGGCTCTTCATGGGGTACGGCGGGGGAGCGTGGAGGGATTCGCCGCGCCAACGAAACGAGCCCCGGCACACGCTTTACGCGCGCCGGGGCCCGATGTACGTCGTTACGCGGAACCAGCGTTTCTCGAGCTGGCTTCAGCCGTCTTCGCGTGGTTCCAGCCGGGGGCTTTAGCCCCCGGCGACCGCGCCGCCGACCCCGTGCCCGCCTCCGCACCGGTCCCGCCCCCGCGGAGCCTGCGAAGGCAGGCTTCCCGCCGTTGTTGCAGCGGTTTCAACCGCCGGTGTCGAGCCGGCGCACCAACGCACCAACGCACTAACGCACTAACGCACTAACGCACTAACGCACTAACGCACTAACGCACTAACGCACTAACGCACTAACGC